>CAYNZR010000006.1:1785-4214 GCA_964401785.1 uncultured Candidatus Saccharibacteria bacterium | reverse complement strand
ACCTCCTACCCTGCATACCCTGCCATCGAGTGAGAGTTCGCCAATGAAAATAATGTTTTTTGGTTCGTAATGGACTTCTTCGGAAGCTAGTAAGTAAGCCATGGCCATACCAAGGTCAAATGACGGACCTTCTTTGCGGATATGTGCAGGCGCAAGAGAGATGGTGATCTTTTGATTCTTTTGTTTTGGTGAGACGAGATCGCTATTTTTGATACCAGCACTTATGCGATCCTTGGCTTCTTCTATAGACCGGTCGCCGAGTCCAACTATCGAAAAAGAATGGAGTCCGTTTGAAATGTCGACTTCTATAGTGACAATTTCGACATGAAGACCGTTCAGTTGTGCGCTATATGATTTTGCTATTGCCATTACAACATCATATGGCAATGAGATAAAATCCTCATAAAAAAAGGTTCAAAAAACAATGAAAAAACATTCAAAATTATTGTTTGTTATAGATTTAACCAATACTGAACTGATCTACTTTAGAGATACTCGTGCTGATGGATTGGCTTCGAGACGATTGCGATCGATAGGTTTCTTGGTCACTTCGCAAATACCATATGTGCCATTCTCTATCCTTTCTAGGGCTGCGTCGACTTCTGAAAGCTGTTTTTGAAGTTTGTCTATAACGCCCTTGTTGGTTTCGTATTCTTCGAGCTTGTCAGCAACTTCGTTGTCATCTGCTGTATCGACTTCCATCTCGCCTGAGGTCGCTTCCCAACCTTGGCCCGGTTCATTCTTTGCAACTTCGCCGAGCTCTTGTTCGAGCTCTTTCTTTTCCTCTAACAATTTTCCTTTGAAATATTCAAGATCTTTTTTATTCATATTTTTATATTATCTTACGTAAGCGTTTTTCTCAAGCCTAACTATTATCTCATCTAGCGCTTCTTCACTATTGGTCATTACTAGCTTATCATTGCTAATAAAAGAGTAAAGGAAGCCAATGTGGCCATTTTCCAAGACATATTCTCGGACATCTTTGTTTTTTATTATCCTATCCTTGTATTTTCCTGATGTAGTGAAGTTGTTTTCCTGGCCATTTGTGCCAGAATATATAAAAGTTTTTAGATCTTCTGGCATAGCTTTCTCCCATTGGATGATTCCTGCAAATGTGTTTTGGAAGAAATTATTGGTTGAGACTACGAATGCATTTTTTTGACCACCGATGCCAGTATATACGCCAAGCATCCACTCAGGCGATATCGAGCGAGTCAATAGATCTGGAGCGGGTATTTTCAAAAGATCGATCATATCTTTTGCATCAACTTTGGAAGTAATATTTTCTATTGTTTTTGTAAGAACGATCTCTTTGATACTATTTTCTTTTTCGGTTTTTGCAATTTCGTTTCGTATTAAACTCAAAATCTGATTTTCATTTTTATTATCTATTGCTATTTTGACTTTTGTATCGACTTGGAATAGTGAATTTGGATCGATAGATTTGACTATTGGTTGATCTGTTTTTGGTTTTGGCGATAGAGGATATATGACAAATAGGGCGCTGTTTTTGTATAGATAATATCCAGCATAGCTTCCACCAACAACCAAAATAATACTGATTAGAAGTAGTATCCAGTTTCTTGTTGCATTTGGGTTCGGTTCTTTGGCAGGTTTCGGACTTCGAGGAGGTTCGACATTTTTGAAAATGTCTTTTTTTGGCGTGAAAGTTTCTGCTGGGGTTCTTTGATAACTGCTATTTTGGAATGGTATTGGTACGGGACCAACGATACCTTTTGGTATTTGTGTCTGTACTTGTGGTTCATCTTCTCTCTTTTTTTCTTCTGCGATAATTGCCGAGGTTGTGGTAATCCTTTTTTTGGCCATTGCCTCAGCAAAATCTGTTTCGTAAGTTCGAAGAGGTCTTATTTTTGCATCAGGCTTTGCCAACCAAGGCTTGTCATTTGTTTGTTGTGGTTCTGGTGTCTTTGGTTTTGTCGTAGTTGTCTTGTCTGGGTTTATTTTGATCGATGCTACTGCCTCTTGGAGATTTGCTGGTTCGATAGGTTTGCTCTGTTCGATGTTGTTATTTGGAGATATCCTATTCATCCCAACAGTCTTTGCGGGAGGATTGGCTGGTCCAAATTGGGACTGTTGTACTGTCGTCTGGGGTTGTGGTTGTTCTTGGATTTGGGTAGGTGTGACTGGAATATTTGTTGGTTGATTTATGATATTTATGGGAGTAGTGGGTATGGCACTCTCAACAGAAAGAGTTGGTTGACTTTCTGTTTCGTCTTTTGCTGGGGCAATATTTAGATCTGGTGTAATATCAAAAACCCTTGGTCCAGTATCTTCTGTACCATTTCCTTCATTGTAAGTATCTGTACTTGTTACATCTTGAGCTGGAGCTTTTGAGCTTTCTTCATCACTCATAGCTTTATTATACCAATATAACTACAAAATGTTGAAATGATTTGTAGGACAACTTT
>CAYNZR010000006.1:0-1685 GCA_964401785.1 uncultured Candidatus Saccharibacteria bacterium | reverse complement strand
TTCCCCCGCAACATATTCTCTCGTCATTCCATAAATGATATCTTTTGCTTTTTGCGCGGTTTCATTTTTACCAGTAATAAAGACTGTACCATCATCTTCGATAGTAATATCATCTACGAGAGTGGTGTCACGAATTTCGTTGATAGTCTTGCCTCCTGTACCGATAACCAAGCCGATCTGGTCGACTTTGATTTTCATAACGATAATTTCTGGAGCATTTGGAGAAATTTTCTCTCTTGGAGCAGGAATTTCTTTTTCTATTACATCTAATATCTTGTATCGAGCTAGTTTTGCCTTTTCAAAAGCTTCTGCCAAGATTTTGAGAGGAATTCCGCCTACTTTGACATCCATTTGGACAGCAGTTATACCCTCTCTTGTACCTGCAACCTTGAAATCCATATCGCCATGATGATCTTCTGGGCCTTGAATATCGGTAAGGACTTTGTATTCTTTTTCATTGCGCATCATAAGACCAGAGGCAATACCTGCAACTGGGGCTTTGATCGGTACTCCGCCGTCCATGAGGGCTAGAGTAGATCCGCACACCGAACCCATCGAAGTAGAACCATTTGATGCCAAAGCTTCGGAGACGAGCCTTATTGTATATGGGAATTTCTCCTTGTCTGGAATTACAGCAAGAAGCGCCTTTTCGGCCAAAGCTCCGTGACCGATCATTCTTCTATTTGTACCACCCATCCTTCCTACTTCTCCTGTAGAAAATGGAGGAAAATTGTAGTGATGCATGAAGCGCTTATTTTCTTGAGCGGTAAGGCCGTCGATGAGTAGAGCATCTCCTGGCGAACCAAGTGTAAGAAGTGAAAGTACATGAGTTCCTCCTCTATAAAATGTTCCTGAACCGTGAAGAATAGGTGAAATACCTCCAGCTTTGGCAAATAGTGGTCTGACTTCATCCATTGACCTACCATCAGGACGGCGATTATTGTCGATAGCTTCGGTGTGTAGTAGATCGTTTACTGCTTCCTCAAATATTTCCATTGCCATACCCGCATTGCCTTCTGGATATTTTTCATTAAATAGAGCCATCCATTCATCGGTAATTTCCTCCAATTTCTTTTTGCCAGGTCCACTAAAGACATATTTTGCCAATTTTGGTGCAATTTCTGCATCAAAAAGCTCTTTGGTACCTTCAGTTTCAACAGGTAATTCGATTTGGCGTTTATTTTTACCAATTTCTGCAATTATGCCCTTTTGCCAGACTTGAATCTTCTCTATTTCTTGGCTTGCAAGTGTAAGAGCTTCATTTACAGTACTTTCGGCTACCTCTTTGCTTCCTACTTCAATCATATTTATCATTCCGTCCTTGCCACAGGCGATCATGTCCAAGCAAACATCTGACCCTTCACGATCTTTTGTAAGTGGATTTACTACAAAATTTGATTCTGTGCTCGTTCCGTCGCCAATCACATTGCTTCCTTTCTTGCCAATTCGTATTGCCGAAGCTGGTCCATTCCATGGAATATCAGATGTTCCAAGTGCTAGAGAAGCAGCGATTACAGAGATTGAATCCGGATCTTCATCACCAATAGAAATTGTTGTAAGTACAACCTGCACTTCGTGACGCATTTTTTGATTGAATAGAGGGCGGATTGTGCGGTCAACTATTCTTCCCGATAGGATCGCTTCTGTCGAAGGTCTTCCCTCTCTCCTCATAAATCTAGATCCCA
>CAYNZR010000005.1:0-21485 GCA_964401785.1 uncultured Candidatus Saccharibacteria bacterium | reverse complement strand
GATTTACGAAAGGTGAAGTAAAAAGATATTCGTGGGCAATACCATATATTAAAAATTATAAAGAACAACTATGACAAACAAAAACTGTGAATGTGTATGCCATACCATAGTACCTCTTAAAAAAGGAGAAGCTTATCCAAGACAGTATGACCGCCCTGTTAGTTGTGAACATTGTACATCATTAAAAAACTATTTAAATAAATATATGGAAAAACTAATAGGTAAAACAATAAAGTCTATTGAACAACCAGCTGAAATGGACATTATTGATGTCGATGGTTATGAGGTAACTAGATATGATGATAATATCAAAATAACATTTACTGATGGGACTGTTCTTAAATTATCTTCATGGGATTTTGAAGGGTATTGTAGTGGTATTTATAAACAAATAATTACTAATTAAATAAATATATGTTTAACCGAGACAAAGCAGAGTGTGAAAGCTGTGGTGTGTTCTTTAATAAAGCAAGAGCATATGAAGTTAAAGTAACATATTTCTTTGGTAAAAGTCCTTATAGTTATAAATACTACTGTACAAGGTGTCGACCGAAGTATGACGAGATTATTTTGGAGGCTGATTATGGTCATAAATTTTACAAAAGATTAGAAGTAGATGAGGAAGGTAACTTAATTAAATAACTATGAAACAGCTAACCCATAAAGAAGTAAGTTCAAGAGGCGGAAAGAACTCTTGGAAAGGCAAGTCTAAAAAGGAAAGGAATAAAATTATGAAGGAAAGGTGGACTAAAAGGAGGCTTAATACAGCCAATAATTAAAGTTTCCCACAGGTGTTATTTGCATATCAGACCACTCTCATGTATACTTATAGCAGGGGGGAAGCCATGATTAAAAGTTAACATTAAAACAATGACAAAAATTTATTATGGTAGGGATTTGATAGGTAGGTTCACTTGTGATGGTAAGGTTCGTACACGCCTTCAGCGTATGGTATACGAGGCTAAACGTGCCACCAAAGGCTCTATAATCGTTTCTGGTGCGATTTGCGTAGGTGCATGGCTCTTTGTACTAGGTGGCTATGTTTTACCAGCTCAAGTCATATTTGCTAAGCAAGAGGTTATTAAGGAAGTTGGGGTAAAGTTTGATGATATACCAATGCTTGTAAAGATATGCAAGGCAGAAAGTGGTGGTAAACAATTCAAGACTAACGGAGATGTTATGAGGGGTATAGTAAATCCGTCTGATATAGGCTACTGCCAAATAAATGAGTATATCAACAATGATGAGGCTAGACGTTTGGGCTACGACATCTATACAGAACAGGGTAATAAAGATTATGCAGTATATCTATTCATGACGAGAGGAACCGAGCCTTGGAATTCCAGTAGAAACGTATGGTGTAAGGGTTGTAAACAGTTCAAATAATGAAACGTATTATCAAAATAATTGTATTTCTAAGTGTATGGTTCTTTATGAGTGGTGCGTTGTATCCGTTACTTTATTCACTTAACATAGTAAAAATGCCATGAAATCAACAGAAAAAGTAGGTGTTCTCTTAATCAAAGATACTAATGGAAACATTATAGGCATGGTGTGTAAGGATATGGTGACTAGAAAGAACATATTCTATACATGTTCGGAGATGTCGGTCGATGAAATAGAACAGCTACTCAAGGGCGAGGAAAAGAATATTGCAATTAACAAATAATTTTGGTAAAATTCAACTATGAAAGATACATCTCCAGTGCAAAAAATTGTAACGTGGGCAGTAGTAATTCTTTTAGTGATACTTCTTGTATCGGTCCTAATGAATGATAAAGGTACGCCATATACACCGACTACTACACCAACGGCTACATTAACGCCTACACCAACAATACCAGTTTATCCAAGTAACGGAAAAGAATAATGAATAAATATATAATTATAGCTATAGTATCGTTAGTAATTGGCGGAACAAGTGTATATGCTTCGCAGAAACTAAACCTAGTATGGGAATTATCTCAAACATCAGGAGATGAAAATTTAAGAACTAAGTTCTATAGTAACGACCATGTCAAAGTATTTAAGTTTACTGATGAAGAAGTAAACTGTTACGTGTCAATTTCTCCAAGGTTAGATTCAGGATATACACCAACAGGTTATAGTAAAAGTGTAGAAGGATTACAAACATCAATAAGTTGTGTTAAATGACAGATATTAAACTCTCAAAAGAAATACCAGAAATATACAAAGAACTAAACGAGAAGTTTGGAGTTAAATGGGAAGACGGGATAATAATTTGTTACGGAAACACAATTCACTGTAATGTAGATGTATCACCAGACAAGATTGTTCACGAAACAGTACACGTTAAACAACAAGAAAAGATAGGTAAAGATGAGTGGTGGAGAATGTACATAGATGTGCCTAGTTTTAGACTAGAACAAGAAGTCGAAGCATACAGAGCAGAATATCAGTTTATTAAAAGGAATATAAAAAATAGAGAAGCGGTGTTTCATTTTTTAGCAAGAATGGGTAAATACTTGTCCAGTGAAAACTATGGTGGTATAATTACAACTGATGAAGCTATGAAACTAATATGCCAGTCAAAATAACTAAAACAAAAAAAGGTTATAGAGTAAGAACTCCGGGTGGTGTAAAGTCGAAAAACACTACTAAATCAAAAGCTATCCGTCAGGCTAGATTATTAAGAGCTATTGAACATGGGTGGAAACCTTCGAAGCGTAAATGAAAACAGTATCTAAACAATACGACTTGGATTACATGAACAAGATATGCGGTGAATGTGGAAAACAGGCAAAAGATGGCTTATATCTAGACCTCGATGACCCAGTAAGAGAAAGGAAGTGGAAATGTAAACGTTGCTATCGAATACAAAAATAGACATTATAAACTGATTATTGTATAATAGAGATATGTCGAGTATATCTGCGAAAGAAGTTGCTAAAGAAGTATTAGAAAATATTAGAAAAGGTAAAAAACCTAATCTTGGAAAGATAATAAAAAGTAAAGGTTATTCAGAAACCACATCAACCGTACCTTCACTAGTAACTGATACAAAGTCATACAGGGAAGTAATAAACCCTGTTATAGAGGCTATGGAAAGAGAACGTGATAGAATTATTGTAGCCTTATCAAAAAAGAACCTATCAAAAGAAAAGTACAGAGACATGATAGACGGTTTAGATAAGTTAACAAAGAATGTTCAGCTATTAAGTGGAGGTAAAACATCTAACGAATCAATTAAGATAACATTCGATAACGCTTTTACACCAGATGATACTGCATCCTAAACAAAGAGTAATGGCGAGCAGTAGAGCACGCTTCATTGTATGCCGTGCCGGAAGAAAAGGTGGAAAGACAGCTTACGAAGTAGAGAAGATATCCGTTAAAGCTACATTTAGTGCCTCCAAATTAAAGTTAACTAAGACTAAGTTTCCATCAGGTAGAAAAGTTTTATACATAGCACCTACTCAAACTCAAGCAAGAAGTATTATTTGGGAATCGTTGAAGAACAGATTGTTTGGCATAGCAAAGTTTAACGAACAACTACTACAAGCTAAAGTCCCAAACGAAGATGGTGAAGTAACCACAATCTATGTGGGAGGTTGGGAAAATAGGGAAAACTATCGAGGATTAACTGATGTTGTACATATTACTTTTGATGAAGTTGATACATTAAGAGAATTTTTTATATCATGGCTTGAGATATTTAGACCAATGTTTTTGGATACTGGAGGAAGTGCTGATTTTATCGGTACACCAAAGAAAGAAAACCCCAACCTAAAGAGACTAGAGAAAGATTTTGAATCTAAAGGTGAAGGCTTTGAGTCTTTTCATTTTACATCAAGAGATAATCCGTTTCTTGCTAAGTCTGAATTAGATGCACTAGAGAAAGAATATGAGAATGATAGAACGGCATATAAGCAAGAGATACTAGCCGAATATGTTGATGATACTGGTGCATTGTTTAAGTATGACGCACTTGTTGATATATTTAGCAATACAATCACTAAAATACCAGAGAAGTATTTAATTGTTGATGTAGCTGACGATGGTACAGATAAGACAATATTCTCGTTTTGGGAGGGGTTAGAAGAATACGCAAGAGAAGAATTTGCACGATTAAATACCGAGTTGATTATTGGGAAGATAAGGGAATATGCACAGCACAATCAGATACCATACTCACGTATTGCAGTCGATGCAATAGGAGTAGGGGCTGGCGTTGCCTCATCATCATTACTAGATGGGATAGTTGGATTTAAGTCCTCATATGCCCCTATTAAGACTGATTTAGACATATCAAGACTGCCTAACATTTCATATACTAAAACAGCACCGCTGGTATCAGATTTTAAGAATTTACGCTCACAGTGTATATTTCTTCTCAAGGATTTAGTAAACAATCATAAGATTGCTTCAAGAGTAACTGGTAAGTTTAAGGAAATGATAATAGAGGAGTTAAGTAATTATCAAGATGTCTCTCAAGGTGACGGTAAACGAATGGCAACACCAAAGGAAAAGATAAAGGAAACTATAGGAAGGTCGCCTGACCATTCTGATACTTTTATTATGCGTATGTATTTTGAAATAATAGATAAAGTTACTGGTGTAAATTCAGTTGAACGACAAATGATAGCAAAGACACAGCAAACTCACTTCATGAGAAACCGTAATGCTGTCAAGTTGAATAGCAATAAATAAATGCGTATGGTATAATATTATAAAGTTATTAGTAAACTAATTTATATGAATAAAATTTTAAGCACGTTTATCGTTATTGGTTTGTTAGTTGTAGTTTTCGGTGTGTATAGTCCAAAGCCAACAGGAAATAGTCTTGGTTCAGTTGTGCAATCAGGTGAATATCAAGCAACAACCACTTATTCAAAGCTAGGAGTTCCCCTATTTGGTACTAATCAGACAATCATCTCAAATAATAGCGGTGTATTAGGTTCAGTCGTTATAACCGGAGCTGTTGCAGGTCCAATGAGATTTATGAACGCAACATCTACCACCGATGTATCCTCGACAACTATTGCAGTATTTCCTAACTCAACTGCGGCAGGAACTTATACATTCGATTTAATTGTAACAAGAGGATTGATACTTGAGACAACTGCTAGTCTATTGCCTACAACGACAATAACTTGGAGAGCAAATTAACAGCTAATTGAACTGGTGGGTTCAAAAATGCCAAAAGAAACAAATCAAGCAACTACAACTTACGGTGTTGGCGATATAGTCCGCCAAATGGAGGGCAATTGGGTATCAGGTACAACTACTCAATCCAAGTATGTTTCGTATAACATATCCGAAAAATTAAATAAGATTGATGCGTATTCTGCTAGTAAACACACAACAGGTGATACTGATTCACAGGGTGCAGAAAAGCCATTCTTTGATATTACGACAGCCTCGGTAAATATTTGGTATCGTGCCACTGATATTGATAGAAAGAATATCAAAATAAGAGCAGGTAAAAGAAAAGATGTGATGAACGCTACGATTGCTACTGTAAAACTTCAAGACTGGATGAAACGTGAGAGATTCGGAGTATTTCTAAACGATTGGGGAAGAACTCTTGCAAAATATGGTTCAGCAATAATTAAGTTTGTAGAGCAAGAAGGAAAACTGCATAGTCTAGTAGTTCCATGGCAGAGAATTATTTGTGATTCGATAGACTTTGAAAATAATATTAAGATTGAAGTATTGGAAATGACCGAAGCACAACTAAGAGCAAGAAAAGGATATGATAAAAAAGTTGTAGATAGTTTGTGTCAGGCATTATCTTCACGAAGGACTACCGATAGAATAGATAAGGATACAAGCAACGCTAATTATGCTCGATTATACGAGGTTCATGGGCTTTTACCTTTGGCATACTTAACTGGGAAAGAGTCTGATGAGTATGAGTTTGTACAGCAAATGCACGTTATCTCTTATGTAGCAAGCGACGAAAAAGGAAAATATGACGATTATGTATTGGTAAAGGGTAGAGAGGAAAGTGACCCTTATATGCTTACACATCTTATCAAAGAAGAAGGTCAAACTTTAAGTGTTGGTGCTGTGGAACATCTGTTTGAGGCACAGTGGATGTTAAATCATTCTGTTAAAGCAACGAAAGACCAATTAGACCTTGCTTCAAAACTAATATTCCAAACATCTGATACATCATTTGTAGGTCAGAACGCCTTAAGTGCTATTCAAAATGGAGATATTCTTATTCATGCAGTCAATCAACCTCTTACACAGGTCAATAACAATTCACACGACATAACGTCATGGCAGTCATTTGGAAATCAATGGAAAGCTTTGAGTAATGAGATAAACGGTATATCAGAATCTATGTTAGGTAATACAGCTCCTTCTGGTACAGCGTGGAGACAGGTTGAAGCTTTATTACAAGAGTCTCATTCCCTATTTGAACTTATGACAGAAAACAAGGCTCTAGCAATTGAGGATATGTTAAGAATGAAAGTTTTACCATTTATAAAAAAGAATTTGAATGATAGAGATGAAATAAGTGGCGTATTAGATAACAACGATATTCAAAAGATAGATTCACGATTTATAAAGAACGTGTCTATCAAGAGAACTAATCAGGCAGTAAAAGATAAATGGTTAAGTGGCGGTGAGCCTACTCCAGAAGACCAATCACAAATCTTACAATCAAATGCTATGGAATTAGCTAGCGGATTGAAAGAGACAGGTAATCAACGATTTATAGAGCCTTCAGAAGTATCTTGGGCAGAAGCATTAAAAGATTTGGAATGGGATGTTGAAGTCGATATTACAGGAGAGAATTACGATACACAGACGGCAATGGCAACAATAAACAGCTTCTTGACATTCCTAGCAAGAAAGAATGGTCAGCCAATTACAGAAGAAGAAAGATTTTGGCTTAATAAGATAATGACCATGACAGGCATAGTTAGTCCACTTGAGACTAGTGCCTTACCAAGTAGCAATCAGTTGAATGTTCCAACAAATATTATGGCAGGATTAAATACACCTCCTGTTGTAAACCCAGTTGGAGCATAGGTCGAAACTGGTGGATTATTAAAGGTGGTAATAATAAAACAAAATGAGACAAAACGGGCAAGTGTTGATGTTTAATGACCAAGAGTTGTCATTGATAAAGGCTACGTTCGCAGATAATGAAGATTTGTTGTATGCAATCCGTAAAGTATTACTTCAATTGAAACTTACTGAACAAGAACAAAAGTTAGTTGATTCAATATCCAAGGAAGTATATGCAATAATTAAGAAAAGGTTATATCCTGATATTGACGGTGATTCACCTCTTACACAAATTGGTGATATCTATCAGACTTTGACTAAAGATTTGCAGTCAAAAACAGTGGAAGAAATGCAACCACTTTTTGATGCTAAGCAGTTAGAGATAGATTATTTGAATCAGCAGTTTAGTGTATTGAAAGGTAAAAAGACAGAGGAAAAAATCAAGTTATCAGACTTGGCTGTTCTTATCGGAAAAGATAACTATGACAGATATGTTCACACAACAGCAAGGAACTTTTTACTAGGTTATATTGACCCAATGTTGCTCATGATAAAGAACATCGCAGGTCAGAAAACTGAAAGTGTAGATGAATTGAAAAAAAGAATTACAAGAGACAGTAGCAAATAATTGCATGTTGTAATGTCGGTATGGTATAATATTAACAAATAACGGACTTCGCTTTAAGTCCTAAAACATAATTCTATGGATAACGAAAACGTTGTAGCTGACAACTCAAACACAGCAGAGGTCGTAGTACCTGAAACTACTGGAGATGGAGAAACTTCACAGGATTCTCAAGAAAGTTTAGATGAGCTTAAGTCTAGGCTAGCAAAGCAAGAAGAACTTATAAATAATTATAAGATTCGAGCAGAGAAAGCAGAGAAGAAAGCCAAAGAAGGTAAACCGCTAGAGGTTAGTGGAAACTCAACAACAAAAGATTTAGTAGCGTTAATGAACGCAAAAATCCATGATGAAGATGTTTCCAAAGTTGAGAAGTGGGCTAAGTTTAACAATATAAGTATTGCAGAAGCATTAAAAACTGCTGAAATGAGAGCCATTCTTGACTTGAGTGCAGAACAAAGAAAAATAGCAGAAGCAACTAATGTTGGAACTGCTAAGAGAGGTAATGTAAAAGTATCCGCAGAAACTTTGGAGAGCAACGCTAGGTCAGGAAAGTTACCTGAATCTGACGAAGATATCCAAGCACTTTTACGGAGAAAAATGGGACTAGACAAGAAATAATGGTGGTATAAGTTGTTTAGCCAATCTGGTGGGTTAATAATAATTTTAATCCTAATTCATGGCTAATACATTTGGCACATCGACTACAAGTAAAGCACTTCGAGATAAATATCGTGCAAATCAAATCCAGTTGGCATTGAAAAACCAATTGGTTGCAGAAAAAGTATGTCTCGTAGATAACAGTGATTTGAACACAATCTCATCACCTTATCTTTCTGCAATGACAGCAACAGTACAGGCAAAGGCAGGTACATATACAACTGGTGATAACCTAACAACTACTGATGAACAGCTCACAGTGTCTGATGAAGTTATCGCAGTTACACACATCTACGATTTTGAGACAGTAACATCAAACTTCGATTTGTTCTTCACGGCACAGCAAGAAATGACTAACAAGATTGGTATGGCAATTGATAAGTATGTTGTCAACAATCTTTGTGAAGATGGAACAGGTACATACACAACTCCAGCAGGAGGTTTTACTACATCAGCAAATGTACTTACAATCATTTCTAACATAATCTCAAAGTGTGCAGGTTATGCAGATGCAATGGAAGGATTGTATGTCATCGTTGAAAACACAGACTTGACAGGTATCATTCCTGCCGCTGCTTCATCTGGATTCACATACGCAGATTCAGTTTTGAACAATGGTCGTGTTGCAAGTATTCTCGGTGTAGATATTTATGTTGTTCGTTCAGGTACATTCGTAGATGCTACTACTACAACCGCTTCCGGTTCTAAGACTTGGACAAACGCAGGTCACAGAGTTGGTGGTGTTAAGAGAGTATCTACATACGCTTCTCCTCGTGGTATTCATTTCGAGGAAAAGGGTGTTACTCAAAAGACAGGTATGGAAGTCGTTGGTATCGGATATATTGGATTCAAACAGTGGACTCCAACCGCAACCCTTACAATTGACATCACACTTGCGTAAATTATAAACCTCCTTTTTAGGAGGATAGTGGGTGTTGCCACCACCAGTTCAACACTCACCACCCTCCTTGAAAGGATAACTATAAAAGATATGGCAGAAACTAATAAAGTTAAAGACAGTAAAGCAAAGCAAGAATTCGCAGAGCTTATCGAAATATACAAGAAGCAGAATCCAGTAAAGTATGCTGCTAAGAAGGCAGAACTTGAGAAGAAACTAGCACAACTCTAAAGGTCGTTATAAACAATAATTATAAAATAAATGGACACAAAGAAAGTAACTATTGGAGTATTTGTAGCTACAACACTAGTATTTGGTGTATTAGCTTTCAAAACTCCAACAGTAGTGACAGTCCCAGAAGTTACACAATTGGGTAGTTCAGCACCAGTCGTCAATGTTCCAGCTCCTGTGGTAAATGTTGAAGCGGCTAAGGTAGTTGTTCCAGCTCCAATTGTTAACGTTAATGTTCCAAAGCAAGATGTTAAGTTGGGTTCAGTATCAAGTCCTGATATTAACTCACCTTACTTTTCTTTTGGAGGTGTACGAGTATGGGGTGCTAGAACTGATAGTTTGACACAAGCAACGACAACAGTTTGTGCTTTGCAAGCTCCAGCAGCAACATCTACATTGAATTTTGCTTCGATACAGTTCTCGGTTGGTTCAACAACAGCTTCGTTGGTAACAATGGCAAGAGCATTAACTGCTTACGCTACATCAACAAGCCTTGGAACAGTCAGTTTAGCTGCTAATGGTCAAGGTATGTTGGTAGCTTCGTCTACACAGCTATATCAATTCCCACCTAATTCATGGCTGGTTGTTGGTATGCAAGACACAACACCAGAGGCAACGGCAGGCACATTTAGTCCAACAGGAACTTGTCAGGCAACTTGGTATCAGAATTAGCTCACTTACATCACCTCTATATGGGGTGATGAATAGTGTGCTTATAAATTAAATTACACTACCATCTCAATACAATTTAATGATACAACTACATATAAAGGGTTAGTTCAGCTTTACGAAAAGGAGGTTGGATTTAACCGAGGCGATGTCTCTGGTAATACAGACAGACTAAAAGAATTTACAGCAGACGTTAATGTTGCATGGGATGATTTTCTTTCTATTGCTTTTGGTCCAGATGGAACTTGGCAATTAGATGATAGTAATCATACAGATTTACCTTTTATTACGACTGACCTTGTATCAGGACAACGAGATTATTCATTTACAACTGATGGTAATTCAAACATTGTACTCGATTTATTTAGAGTAATGGTAAAAACATCATCAACCGGAGCATATAAAGAAATCTATCCAGTAGACCAAAATACACCCAGCTATTTAGCAAACGAAGATACAACATCATTTATTGATGGACAGAATACATCAGGAATACCAACGAGATACGATAAATTAGCAAATTCAATTCAACTAGATTTTATACCTAATTATAACTCGACTTCTGGTCTAAAATTATTCATTAACAGAGAGCCTTCATATTTCGTATATACAGACACGACTAAAAAGCCTGGCGTATCAGGCAATCTTCATAAATGGTTTTATCTCAAGCCAGCTTATGAATATGCAAGACGATTCTCCTTACCAGCACTTCCAAGATTAGAACTCGAAGTTGCTAAATTTGAAGAAAATATAAAGAGGTCATTTAAGAGGAGACAGCGAGATGTACCTAGTCGTTTAACAGCATTAAGAGAAAGTAATAAATAAAATGGCTACATTTAATAAAGTTAATTCATTTGTAGAGGCGTTAGCAGAAAAAACTCACAATTTAGGTTCTGATCAACTTGTAGTTGCTCTATGTGCAGCAGCTAATGCTCCTGTTGCTACCAATACTAAGTTATCAGATTTAACTCAAATTTCTTATACAAATCTTTCATCTAGAAATATTACAACATCATCTTCAGCACAAACATCAGGTACTTATAAATTGATTCTAAATGACCTAACATTATCTGCCTCTGGTGGTTCTGTTGCAACATTTAGATACATTGTAATTTATAACGATACAGCCACTAATGATGAGTTGATTGGTTGGTATGATTATGGCTCTGATGTTACTTTAGCAAGTGGGCAGAACTTGATTATTGATTTTGATGGCACAAATGGAGCTTTAAGTATCACATAATTTAATGGCTTTAATCGACAATATAATTGCATATTATAAACTAGATGAAAGCAGTGGTAATGCTGCGGATTCTGTCGGTTCAAGAAATCTAACCAATAACAATACTACTGCTTATGCTACAGGAAAGATAAACAATGGTGCAGACTTAGAATCTACATTAAGTAATAGCCTTACATATACAACAGATAATTATGGTATAGCTACCACTGGTGATAGAAGTATGCAGGCGTGGATTAAGCTGGAATCCAATCCTTCAAGTGGTAATTATTACACTGTATTCATTCATGGAGAAACACTAGCTAATTTTAGAGTCGATATATATAACAACTCTGGCACTATGGAAGTAAGAAGTGTCAGAAACAATGCAGGGTTTCAAAATACTTCTGGTTATGCCGTAGATTTGAATGATGGTTTATATCATCATATTGTGCAGACAGTAAGTTATTCAGGCGGAACTTATACAATTAAAGTTTATATTGACACAGTAGAGAGAATTTCTCATACATCTACATTTAGTACAAGCTCTAATTCAATTCAGGGATTTAAGTTAGGAACTCTATCTTTAGCTGACGGTGTACCGCAATATTTTGACGGTATTATCGATGAAGCTGGAATTTGGTCTCGTGCATTATCGTCTACAGAAGTAAGCAACTTATATTCTGGAGGCAATGGTACACAATATCCGTTTACGACTATTACAATGACGGCAACAACTAGGTCTTATGCTACTACATTTAATTCAGCAAATTTCTCTGTTGGAGTCTTGATGACAGCAAGTACCGGCAGTTATGTTCTTACATATTCAAATGCAACATTTACGATAACAGGTACACAGTGGACTAATTCAACTACGAAACATTCAAGTTCGTATACAAATTCAAGTAAGAGTACAACATTATGGTCTAATCAAATTAAATATTAAATATATGGATAAAGCATACAAAATAATAGAAGGTAATTATAAAAATGAAGATGATGTTGTAATTCAGGTTGATACAATAACCGAAAGTACAACTTCAACCGTTGTTAATATTGGCCAAGTAAAGAAGCGAATTAAAGAAATAGACGATAAAATTGCAGAATTAACAACAGAAAAGATTACATTACTTGATACAATAAATTCAAATAGGCTAATCATCAATCGTGCTATCAAATCATAATTATGAATAACGAAGAAAGAATAAAACAATTAGAAACCCAAGTACAAGAACTACTTTCTTGGAAAACATCAAAGGAAAGGCAACAATTAAGCTATCCTCTTGATGAGGCTAGTAAAAATGTTCTAACAAATGATTTTGTTAAAATAATTGGAGACATAAATTATACAAGACCAAGTGGTAGAGAAGTTCCGTTATATGCCGTTGGTAAATCACGAAATAAAGATTATTATTTCAGTATTAGTCCAACACTGTTCCAATTTACAGCATCGACTAGTGATGTTATTACTATTTCATCTAATGTAACTATTCAAAACGATACACAATTTATTTTATTTAGCAGTCAAACACTACCAACTGGTTTATTATCGGATACCATCTATTATTCTGTAAGTTCTTCGGGAAATACTTGTAAATTATCATTGACTTCTGGTGGTGCTGCTGTCGACATTACTAGTACCGGATTAGGAACGCATTATTTATATTTTGCTTAACATGATTATAAAAATACCTCAAAACAATCAATGGTCTCAATTAAATGCAGGAGATATTTTTGGCACATTAAGTGCAACTAGAAATATAGACCTAAATACACCCGGAGTTTTGAAATTAGCACAAAGAACAAGATATGTTGGTCAAACTTCATCTGGAAACTTTTTAGATGCACATAATATTTTGCTTTATAATCAAATTTATTATGTGTGTAGTACAAGAATGTTTAGCATGACACGATCGTTGGCAGGGTTTGCTGAAGATTTATCAGCAAATGCACCGTCATCTGGTCCAATTACAGATGGTTGTATTTGGAATGGTAATATGTATGTCTCTAAAACTGCTAGAATTTCTAAGCTGGCTACAGCAACTTGGACACAAGATTGGTCGAGTGCAGATTTTGCTAATACAGGTTCGTCATATCCTCATCCTATTGAACCAAATGTAAAAAATACAGATATTTTGGTTGGAGACGGAAACCTATTAAAAAAATGTGATTCGAGTGGAACTATTACTACTGCTATTACGTTTCCATCAAATTATGTAATAAACTGGATAAGACGTGGTACTAATGTAAATTATATTGGATTGAATGAGGCACAAGGTGGTCGTGGTGCTGTTGGTATATGGGATGGTTTGTCGACAACCATTGAGGCTAACGCAATAATACCAATAGGTGCAACAACCCCATTATCGGGAGTTTTAGATGAGGATGGAGTGCTTCATATATTGCAAAGTGATGGTCGTCTAATGAGATTTAATGGTGGCGGATTTAGTTACGAAGCAGAATTACCACCTTTTAGAGATTATTTATTACGAAAAGATTGGGGTGGAAGTCTTACAATACAAAATCGTGTTCTAAACCGTGGTATGTCTTTAGTTAGAGGAAAAATTCATGTAGCTTTGACAGCTCAATTAAGTACAGCAAGATTTTCACATTTTACTGATGGTGTGTGGGTGTACGATAAAGATAATAAAGCATTTTATCACAAATTTAGCCCATCAAATGCAAATACAGTTACGGATTATGGGCAACTGGAAACTGTTTCTATTTCAGCATTAAGTCCAGTGTTTGAGGGTGGTGGAGAGAATGACTCAAACTATGTTGACCCAACCGCATCAACTGGTGGATTTCTTTTATTTGCAAGTAGAACAGCAGGTGCAACGTCATCTACTACATATCGTAACTTATTATCAGCTACAACTGGTGAAAATCGTGGTCAATTTACATTGAACAGAATAGAGACTAACAATATACAAGATACAAATATTGCTATTTGGTGTAAATATCAAGGATTAAATACTTCAAGTGATAAAATTATATTTAAGTATAGAACTAAATACAGAGACCCTATTTCTGTATTAAGTACTGGAATAACTTGGTCAAGTGATACAGTATTTACATCAGCAGATACTGGCTGGGCATCTGCAGAAGTTGGTGATGAAGTTACTATATTGAGCGGTAATGGAGCTGGAAGTACTGCACATATTTATTCAATATCGTATGCAAATCCTACATATACAATAACACTCGATGAAGCAATAACTGGAGTATCATCTACTAATAATGGAAATGTATTGATAGAAAATTTTCGAAAAATAAGTACAGATATAAATTATCTTGATACATTCGGATATAAAAAAATAACTTTCCCAGTTCAAGGGAACTCAACTTGGATACAAATTAAATGTGAACTTCGTGGTGAAGGTGGAGTTGTTGGAATACAAGAATTACAAGTTGTAAAGAATGAATTTCTAAAAGCAGTTTAATATGTTATAATATAAAAAAATGAACCCACAACAAAAAGAATTTGATACAGCTCTCGCAGGTCTTACACCCGAACAAAGAGCAACATACATGAAAGCAAATCCGACAGTCGGTGTTGGGGGTGTTCAACAGTCTGCAAACACAGGAACTTATCAACCTATACCAAAAACTATCACTACTGGAGATATAAATAGCTCACCAAACCTAATCCCAGTACCACCTAAAGCCCCTATATCGACATATAGTCCTACTGTAACTGCCCCAACCGGTACTGTAATGGATGTAAACGGCATAGCTACATATACACCACCTGCTCCACCTGCACAAACTTCTGCAAAAGAAGAAAATACTTACCAAAAAGCTCTCAAGGCTATTGGTTTAGATATTGGGCAACTAGAAAAGAAACCAGAAGTTACAAAACAACTTCAGGAAGCACAACAGCTCGCTCAAAAAACAGAACAAGCAACTAAAGACTACAACACTTATAACCTAAAGAAACGTGAATTAGAAACTAAATTACGAGAAATGCAGACAGCAGAAGCTAACAAAGTTGGAGGTGTTGGAGGTGGATATTCTGCCATAGTTCAAGAATACACTCGTAAAGCAAATTCTGAACTAGCAGACCTTGCAATTCAGGCTCAAGCCTCTCAAGGGTTGTTAGAAGCGGCACGTCAGACCATTAAAGACACCCTAGAGGCTCAATTTAGCCCTATAGAAGACCGTATAGCAAGACGTACACAATATGCACAACTTGCCGCTAACGACCTTACAGAAAGCGAAAAATATAAGCTAGACCAGTTAAACAAAAAAGACGAAACTAATCAAAAAGAAGTTAGTACATTTGCAACTAACCTCGCCAATACTGTGTTTGAAAATGGTGCACCAGTAGGAGTACGGACTAAAATCTTTAACATCGCAGGTGATTACGCTACGGGGAAAATAACTAAGGAACAAGCACAAGTTAAAATGTCAGAGGCGGCTGGAAATTATGGGGTAAAACCAAGTATCAAAACTAATGGTGTGTTATCAACTTTGCCTACGTCTGTTCAAACAAAAATAATAAGTAAAGCAGATTCTATTGGTTCAAGTGATATAGGAAAGAGATATAATGCAACAGTTGACTCAATCAATATCATAAACGGCATAGATACAGCAAGTAAAAACCCTGCTGACCATCAGACAATAATTTATGCTTTTGCTAAATCACTTGACCCAGAGTCGGTTGTACGAGAAGGTGAATATGCAACTATTAAGAGGTATGCACAGAGTTTAATTGATAGATATGGAAAGGAAGTCACCAACGCTATTGCTGGTACAGGTTTTCTATCACAGAAGGCTATTGACGATATAAAGTCGACAATGAATAACAATTATAAGAGTAGAAAGCCTCAATACGATAATTTGGTAAAAGATACTAAGCGTATAATAAACAATATTGCAGGTAAAGACGTTGCGGACGAGATTATGGTTGATTATTCTGCAGGTGTTACAAGCACACAAACAAAACAGCCAGAAATTGATAGGAGTAATATAGAAGTAAATGGTTTACAGGTTACATTACCAAGTGGTGAGATATGGAACGCACCTACACTAGACGCTCTAAATAAATTTAAGATAAAATATGGATTATAATAAATTAACAGAAGAATTTGGTGGCACAATAACTAAGGCTGGCGTGCCGACAGGCATAACGGCTAAGGATTTGTCTACTGAATTTGGTGGTAGTGTAGGGTCATCATCTGATATATATTTTGGTAATACTTACTTTGCTGGCGGTTTAGCTGGAAAATTATTATCTAATGAAAAGGCATTAGGAGAAACACTTGGTCAATCGTTAGCTGTCAATAGTAAAGATTTCACTGCACTTGAACAATCAAGACAAGGATTGAATGATATGCAGGTAAGTGTAATTAAGGAAATACAACGAAAGAAATCTATTGGTGAAGATACAACCAGACTAGAAAACGTATTAGCAAAAACACAAAAAGCAAAAGTTCCATCTATTCAAGAAATTGCACCTGCTACAACAAAAACCACTAAACAAGCACTGGGAGAGGTTGGTGGCGTTGGATTGGACTTGTTATCAGCGGGAACACTTAAACCCGCAGCATCTGCAGTTGGATTGACTAAAGCTCTTTCGACCGCATCTAAACTAGAAAAAGCAGGTGTGGCATTATCGACATTTGAAAGATTGAAAAAAGCTGGTTTAAGTACACTTAAATTACTAGGTGTTGCAACTCCAATAGGATATGGTTACGATGTTACTCAAGGATTACAGGCTGGAGAAAGTACGACAGAAGCATTAAAACCAGGATACGGCACATTATTCGCAACTGTCATTCCTCTTGCAAGTGGTGGAATACAAGCAACTAAAGCACTAGCTCGACCTACGGCTGAATATTTAATAGGAAATCTATCGGGTAAGGGGGTTGCGGCGGCAAAACAGTTTAGTCGTGGTGGGCAGGAGTTTGCAGGTATAACACCAACTGAAGTATTACAAGACACGAGAAAGTCCTTGTCTTTGTATGACAACACAGTAAAAAATAACTTTGGTATGGCAAAACAAGAAATGATTGAAAAGTTTACAGGTCAACGAATTGGACTAGACCAGACAAATTCAACCAAAATCAGACAAATAGCTGGAGAATTTGGTTTTGGTGATAAGTTGCCACAAAATCTAGCTAATATGAGTGTCAAAGAATCAATGGATTTAATAAGCGAGATAAATTCGGCGGGTAGAACTAAAATAAGTCCACTTGATACTCCGATTGTTAGAACACAAAAATACGAACTCTCTCAATTAAAAGACGTAGTAAAACAAAAGGCAATTAAAGAATTTGGTGGTGAGGGCGGACAGTTCGAGAAAGTATATCAAGAATATTCAAAGGCACAGCGTGTCATTGATGATATGGAAAATGTTGTTGGAACTGTCAGTAAATTTAAGACACTAACACCAACATCTCTAAACACAGCATATTCAAGATTGCAAAGTATATTTAATCAAGATTCGACTGCTTACATTAACGCTATAAAGTCATTTGAATCAGTGACTGGTGAAAGAATACTTGATAAGGTGGCGGCTTCTCAGTTTTCAGATTTAGTACCTAAAGCCTTGAAACAAGGAGACAATGCTATAAGTGCAATTGTAAATGATGTATTTAGTCTGGTTACTTTCCCATTACGGTCACCTAAAATTGGTGGAAAACTATTAAGTGTTGCTTCGGGGTACAAACCTAATATTATAGAGAAACTCTTAAACTCTAGTCCTGCAATAAAACAAGGAATTTATGACATGGTTATCAAAGAAAACATGTCTCTTGATGAGGCTATAACTACTACAATTGAGCAATTTAATAAAACACCAAATAAACAAGGTGGATTCGTTAGGCTCATGAAAGATGCATCAAAAAGTGTAAGACCAGATGCTGTTGCAAAACTTGTAGATTCCGAAGATGTTGCCATATTAAAGGATTTTGTGTCTAAGAATGACATAGAATCATATATTAAAGCACAGCCCATTCTAGATGCTATGAAAATAGGAGTGTTAAATGAGGCAGAGCAAAAAAGATTTGTTCAAGAGGTGCTTGATATTCAAAATCCTGCTAAATCTCTTAAAGTGACCCAAGCAAAAACAACCCAAGATAATAAAATTATTCCAACTACTAATAGTCCAAAAGCACCTACAAATGTTCCTAAGAGTGCTAACATGTCAGGTAATATAGCACAAACTACATCAAAAGTCGATAGTAAACAACCTAGGGATTTAATAGGTAGATTTGACGTTAAACCTAAACCCACTGTCCCAGTCTATCAAGGTGAAAAAGATTTAACTCTAAAAACTCTTGAAAAATTAAAGGGTCGTTCTACTGTATCTAAACAGTTTATATCAGACCTTACTAATTCGGCAGACTTGAAACAGTCTGAAAGGGATTTGATACGAGAAGCACTTGCGACAGAAAAGGGAGACACAATAAATGTCACTGACTTTGCTAAGAAGGTAAAGACAGAGCTGTTGCCGTTAACTGTCGAAACAAGTGACAAGGCGGCGTCTATAACATCAGGGAGAGATGCTTTCAGGCCAAAGTATGAAAATATATCGCTACCAGATGAATTGCGAGGTAAGGTGAAAGACTATAGAGAAAATATATATCAATCACCAATTAAAACTTCCGCAAGTGATGTTCACTTTTCGGGCAGGACAGACAACTACTTCGGCCACACCCGTATAGAAGATATGGCAAACAATAAGACCAGACGAGTTATAGAAGTACAGAGTGATTTGTATCAAAAGGGGAATTTGGAGAAGGAAATACCAAGACCTTTGTATGACAAAAATAGTGTTCTTTATGATGAAAATCAAAAGTATGGGACATTAGGTGGCAAGGCAACTGAAATTGCACCGAGGGCTAAAGAAGTAGCCAAACTCCAACAATACAACGACCCTACAGCTCACTTCCGCATGATACGAGAAGAAGTAAAGAAAGCCGCACAAGACGGTAAAACAAAACTTCAATTCCCTACAGGAGAGACAGCTATGAAGATAGAGGGGTTGGGAGAAACAAGTCAATGGAGGGAACTGTATGAGAATATAGAAACTCCTGGCGGTTCACGGCCAAGTGGAAGTAGAAAATTGAAACCAGAAAATCTTGAAGTTGGGATGAGAATAGGTCAAGAACAACCAGATTTTGGCGGTGGAATGAGCATAGATTCTGAATGGATAATCACAGATGTTCTCGGAGATGGGAAGTTTAAGGCTGTGCCGAAGCATATTTATGATGAATCTTATGCTGACAAAGAGTTAGTGGACTACGCAAAGACAATAGAAGCAAATAAGGAATCTTTCGATATCTCCGGCAAAGTAGACACCAACAATCCTATATACAAATTCTACGAAAAAGAAGTAGGGCGTTATCTTTCAAATAAGTACAAAGCTAAACTGGTTACAGACGCTCAAGGTGTGAAATGGTGGGAGGTAGATATAAACCATGCTATGGGTAAAGCACCAGTGGAGGCTTTTGGAATTGTTGCAGGTGCTACTGGTCTTACTGCCTTTGATAAAATGCAAAAAGCAAATAATAAAAAATAATGTTATAATATATATATGAATCCTACTAATAAAAAAATAAATAAATTACTTGCAGCTCAAGAACTTCTCACCAAAGGCGATACTGCCGTGATTGAAAAGATACTAGAGTTCAACGATACCCTAGAAGATTTGCTAGAGACTTACGGCACTGAAATTGAGAATGTCCGCCAAACTATATCAGATATTCAAAGTCTTAAGTCCGAGATTGAAACCTACATTTCTACAAAGGACACAGAACTATCGGACAAACTAACAGAAATGCCTAGTCAATTGGACACATTAAAGTCAATGCTAGAAGATAAAATGTCCGAAGGTGAAATGTCTCATAAAGAACATGCTATGAAAATGGATGAGACTGTGGCAAGATTGACTAGCGAAATAAGTGCTATCAAGGCTTCAATGCCTACTATGCCGGACTTGAGTAAATATGATGATAAGTTAGAGGAAATTAAGGCTTTAATTCCTACTGTACCAGAGCAGGTAGTTTCAACCCCAGAGGAGATAAGGGACAAACTACAATCAATAGAGAAAGAAGAAGAAAAATTATCCATCAGTGCTATAAAAGACTTACGAAAAGAGTTGGATGAGTTAAAACAAATGAAGTCTAAAACTGTATTTGTTGGAGGCGGTTCAAGTGGTGGAGGTAGAATATCTATGGTCTATGACTTGTCTCCATACCTAGATGGCGTGACTAAGACCTTTGCTCTGCCTGCATTTTGGAGAGTTACCGGAGTAACCGCAGGAAGTGCACCAATAGCTCTACGCCCCACTATTGATTACACAACCGATGCAGGGGCTATGACAATTACGTTTACTAGCGAGATAGAGGCAAGTACAACTTTGGCAACGGGTCAAACTGTGCTTGTAAATTATTCAGAATAATATATGAAAAAAATACTCTTATTAGCAATATTGTTAGGGTTTGCAAATGTAACGTATGCCGCACCAACGGCTAGATACGATAGAACCATCATACCAGAGACTACTGGTACTTATGATTTAGGTACAAGTCTAAAGACATGGCTAACAGGCTATTTTGATAATATCTGTCTTGGAGGTGTATGTAAAACAGCATGGCCGACAGGTGGCAGTGGTTCAGGTGGTGGCACATTCTCAACTTCAACAGCATGGGGTTCTATATTTTATAACTTTCCAAACAACGTAACTGATATCCTAGCAATAGGTTATGACGGTAGTGGGGTAGCAACCTCATCAGATGCCGAGTTTGTAGTCGACCCTGTTGCTAAGCTTGCTCTATTTCTAAACAGCACAAAACTAGGTGTAGGTACAACCTCACCTTGGCGTACATTTGCCGTTAACGGTTCATCCGACCTTGGTACAAACGCTTTGGCAGGATACTTCACAGCAACGACAACAACTGCCTCTACGTTCCCTTCAGCTAACATAACTAAACTGTCTAATCTTACATCTAATGGTTTTGTAAAGACTGGTAGTGCAGATGGTACTCTTTCAGTAGACACTACGACATATGAATCAGGATTGACTGCAGGTGATGGACTTACTCGTACAGTAAATGATTTCGATTGTGATACAGCTAATGGTTCTACATTTGGTTGTCTTTCATCTACTGATTGGACTACGTTTAATAACAAACAGGCTTCGGGTAACTACATCACAGCTCTTACAGGGGATGTGACCGCAACTGGTCCAA
>CAYNZR010000004.1:0-21651 GCA_964401785.1 uncultured Candidatus Saccharibacteria bacterium | reverse complement strand
ATCCAATTTTTCCTTTTTAGGAAATACCATACTGCAAGTGTTCCAATGACTGAAATTATCATGAGAACGTACCAATCACCGCGAGCTTCGATGATAGGGATGAATTTTGCTGGGATAGTGAATATTGCAGATATGAGCATAACTGGATAAAAGATAACTGTTACTGTGGTCAGCATCTTGATGGTTTCACTTTGTTTGGCATCTAGAAGAGAGTCATTTGTACTTCGCAAATCGGCGAGAAGTTCATTTGCATTGATGATATGTTCATGAATAATATTGAACTCATCACGAATATCATGAATATACGAATTGAAATCTTTTCCAAAGAAATTTGTTTGATCAAAAGCAACCAATTTTTCCCAGACATCTCGATGCATACGAGCGGTACGCTTGATATCGATGAGATCATGACTTAGATTTGATAGTGCTTGGACCATCTTTTTTTCGTGACCTTTGTATATACCAGACTCAGCACTTGATAGGGAATCTTGAATGTTTTTTAGATCTTCGATCATGCCAGCATAAATCCTTTTGACCATATAGTAGAACAGATAGCCGGCATGCTCGATCTTCTCGGCCTTGTTCAGGATCGAATTTGTATCAAAAATTTTACCAAAATATTCTAGTTGTTCGACTGTGTCTGTTCGAGCGGTTATGAGGAAATTCTTGCCAATAACAAAGTCAATCTCGGTGTCAACTATCTCAAAACTACCTCCCTTGAGACGTCTTCGGACAGGTAGAGTAAGAACAACCAAAATACAATTTTCAAAAAAATCTATCTTGGCCAATGAAGAGGTTCTTCTCAATTCTTCGCCAATGAGTGGGTGCAGATCGTAACGCTTTATTAAATTTGATACTTCATCATCGTTTGGGGATTCGATATCTAGCCAAACGATACCTTTGTAAGAATGGGTATATAACATGAATTCATTATACAAAATTACATTGACATTGGTAAGGGTGGGACTATACTACAAATATGAATAAATATGTTTTGACATTGATGCTTACGTTGTTTGCAATTTTGACTGCAGGGCCTCGTCCTGTTGAGGCTCAGTATTGGTCGTATGACTATTATGCTGGAGGATATGGCGGATATTACGATAGTTATGATTATAGTTTTGCAACTCCGTATTCTCCTGGCTATTACTATCCGACATTCACAACGTATTATTCTAGTCCAAGCTATTATTATGGTAACTCGGGTTATGACTATTCCGGTTCTTATTATTCTGGATCCTACTATTCAGGTTCGTATAATACCGGCTATCACAGCAATTATGGTTACAATGGTTACGGTGGCGGTGGTTATGACTACAATCACTATGGTTCTTACGGCTCATATACCGGAAATGGTTATTCGTATAGTCCAACACCGATGATCGACAATGATAATCATTATAATGATAATCACGGTAACGATAATCATAACCGTGATGACAATTGGAATTGGGAGCAGGGTAGTGAAAGTTCAAATCCGGATAATGAATATCGTGGGCGGAGGTAGTCGCTACCAATTCTGTGTACAATTGCTATTTACAAACTAAACAACTATGGTAATCTAGTGCTAGAAGGTGAGATCCTTGAAATAAGGAGTAAGTAATTGCTGGAGAATCTTGATTCTAAAATTATTTTGGTATCAGGATTCTCTAGCAATTAACCAAATAGTCACCGTTAAGTCGCGACTAGCTAGGGAAAACGAAGGAAATCATGAAAAAAGTATCGAAGAAACAACTGGTCGCTGTGGCGGGAAAGATTCAGACGAATGTCGTCCATGCGCAAAACTGTGCGTGCGGGTGTTCCTGCTGGAACTGATGTCGCCTGAAACAACAACAAGGGGGTACGCAAGTACCCCTAAATTTATAAAGGATACAGTATGAATTCTGAATCAATCCGACTGTCTAAATGGACATCGTTGTACCATCGTGATGGTGTCTACGCACTTTTTCACTCTCTGTGTTTATCATTACTTTTTTTCGAAGATCGTTTCAAACCCTTTTTGGAAGAACTGCGTTATGGAACGACAGTTGATCGCCTTCGAAAACTCGACGATGATGCTGAAACAATCATTACTGAATTAATCGAGCAAGAATTGGTTGTGCCTGTAGATCAGGACGACAATGCTATTCTTCTCGAAAAGCAAAGTATTTATATTCAGGAGCCGAGTCTGGAAACAGCATTCATGCTATTAACTGACTCGTGTAATTTGCGTTGCGGATATTGCTTCATAAATGGTAATATGCCGAAAAGGTGTCCAGGTTCTAATGTAATGACATGGGAAATTGCTAAAGAAGCAGTCGACATGTACTTTGCCAATATTAAACCGACTCGGTTTCATAAGACGATTGTTTTCTATGGGGGAGAACCCTTGCTTATATTTCCGCTTTTGCGGCGGATTGTAGACTACATACAAACTGAACATCGTATCGGTTATGAACAGTTTAATGTTGGCCTAATACTGATCACTAATGGTACGACAATAACACCATTAGTTGCTAGGTATTTAGCTGAACATCAGGAAATAAGCGTCTGCATTTCGCTCGATGGTTGTGAGGAAACTCATGATCAAAGACGTGTATATAGTGATGGGCATGGGACTTTCCGTGATGTGATGTCAGGTATCGAAAGGTTATATTCTGCCGGTCAAACGAAAGTCAACATTTCAACAACAATCGATGAACATAACATCGATAGATTGGGCGAACTACTGATCCTGAACGATCGGTTTAAGTTCCAAACCGTTAATTTCAATCTGTTGTTGGATACGGCAGATCGAATGATTGATTCTGACTATACTGAAAAGGCGACAAGACGAATGTTGGAGTATTTTGAGAGGGCTCGTCAAGTCGGATTGCATGAAGATCGAATCATGCGAAAAGTCAGAGCAATTAGTAATGGCGTTCTACACCCGTTTGATTGTCGTGCAACGGGTGGGCAATTGGCGATATCACCAGATGGTTCGCTTGGCGTTTGTCATGAAGGAGTCGGCTGTAAAACGTTCTTCTTTGGAAAAGTCTCACGAGATTTTGTATTCTCTGCAAACCCAACAATACAGGAATGGGGAAAAAGATCACCCCTAACCATGCCCCAATGTTTCAGTTGTCCATCGTTAGGTCTGTGTGGCGGTGGTTGTGCATACAGTGCATATTTAAGACATGGGACGATTTGGGCGATTGACGATAAGTTTTGCAAACACTCCTTAACCGTGCTCGAATGGCTTATTTGGGATGTGTATAGTCGTCTATAACAACTACCCCTGTTTGGCACAGGGGTATATTTTATGAAAATAGAATTAAATAAACAATTAGATAAAGAGGTATATTTAGCTTTTCGCGAAGCTTCGGTAGGTGGTGTCAATTTTGGTAAAAAAATAGCTGATAATTATCCTGCAATAACAAAAGAAAATTATCACGAATATATCGATAACTATTATTTAGTCAACGAAAAGGAAATGAAGGAAGTTTTGAAAGAAACCATTAAATGTTTTGATGAGGTTAAAGATGTGCTGTTTTTTGAATTAAATAAATATTTTGATTGTGATTATCGGAATGAAAATTACAAATGTTACATATCTATTTTTGATTGTAATCCGAGATATCTTGAGACCAAGAGTTTTCAGGTTTATTATAAGCGTCCATTTCATTTACGAAAAGAAGTTATTGTTCACGAATTAACCCATTTTGCTTTCTATGATTTTTGTCACAGAATTGGGATTAAGGACAGTAAAGCTTTATGGGAATTGTCTGAAATATTTAATGTCATATTTCTAAATTTGCCATCTATACAAAACGCTATTGGAGCCGAAGAACTACTATTTTATCCGGATTTAAAAGATAAACTCGAAATAGTCCGAAAGATGTGGAATTCTCAACTTGGGGCAAAGGACTTCATTTTGGGTAGTTTAAAAGCTATCCAATGAAAGTAAGTGCTGAATATGAGATTTTAGAGTTCATATGCCTAACATCTGCAATCTGTAAATAATAGACAGTCCACTCAGTTTGCTTTTTACAAACAGAAAACCCACATCTTTCAAAACAACCTCTTTTTTGCTATCATCTCTTTCATGGACGGCAAATTTTTGAAGCCCTACAATCCAGCGGAAACGGAAGGAAGAATATATGAACTCTGGGAAAAGAGTGGTTTTTTTGATCCTGATAACTGTGTGAAGGCAGGTCATACCGCCAAGGACGCCGAGACTTTCACCATAATCATGCCTCCTACCAATGCCAACGGTTCTTTGCATGCTGGACACGGCTTGGTGATGACTATTGAAGATATTATTACTCGTTACAAGCGTATGAGAGGCTACAAGACTCTATGGCTTCCAGGCCTAGATCATGCTGGCTTCGAAACTCAAGTAGTTTACGAAAAAAAGCTCGAAAAAGAAGGCAAAAGCCGATTTGATTTTCAAAGAGAACAGCTCTACAAGGATATTTTGAAATTTACCCTAGATAATTCTAGCAATATAAAGTCACAGATAAGGACAATGGGCGCATCATGCGATTGGTCCAGAGAAAAATTTACTCTCGATAAAGATATTATCGATATAGTTTACAAAACCTTCGATAAACTTTCTCGGGATGGTCTTTTGTATCGAGGTAAGAGGATTATTAGTTGGTGTCCAAAACATCAGACTTCCTTTGCTGATATAGAGATCAAAGATGAAGATAAAGTTGAGCCTTTTTATTATCTCAAATACGGTCCTTTTGTAATAGCTACATCAAGGCCAGAGACCAAGTTTGGAGACAAATACGTTGTCATGCATCCAGATGATAAGCGTTATGCAGACTACAAACATGGTCAAAAGATCGACCTCGAATGGATCAATGGTCCAATCACAGCAACTGTCATCAAAGATCAGGTTATCGATATGGAGTTTGGTACTGGAGTAATGACAATCACGCCTTGGCATGATGCTACAGACTTTGAGATCGCCAATAGACACAATCTAGACAAAGAACAGATAATAGATGAAAAGGGCAAATTATTGCCAATTGCTGGTGAATTTGCTGGTATTCATATCAATAAAGCTCGTCCACTTATCATAGAGAAATTGCGCTCAAAGGGTCTGGTCGAAAAGGTTGATGAAAATTACAAACACATCGTCCATACTTGCTACAAATGTGGTACAACGATCGAGCCTCAGATCCAAAATCAATGGTTCGTCAAAACTCGTACTTTGGCAGACAAGGCTTTGGCTTCGATACGCTCTGATGTCAAATATTATCCTGAACATTTCAAAAAAATAACCGAACACTGGTTGGAAAATATTATAGATTGGAATATCTCGAGACAAATAGTTTGGGGTATACCTATTCCTGCAAAAATCTGTGACAAGTGTGAGGAAGGTTATGTCGATTTGGACAATAAAATCACACACTGCAATAAATGCGGAGGTGAGGTAAGACAAGACAAAGATACTTTTGATACATGGTTCTCATCTAGTCAATGGCCTTTTGCTACTTTGGCGTATCCGGAAGGTCATGATTTCAAACAATTTTATCCAACTCAAGTAATGGAGACCGCTGGCGATATTTTCCATTGGGTAGCTAGGATGATCATGCTAGGACTTTATGTTACGGGCAAATTACCATTCGATACTGTATATATGCACGGTATGGTCCTCGATGCAAAAGGTCAAAAAATGAGTAAAAGTAAGGGAAATGTTATCAACCCTCTAGATCTTACAGCAAAATACGGCACGGATGCTTTCCGTATTGGTATGGTGGTAGGCAATACTCCGGGTACATCGCTTGCACTATCAGATGACAAAGTCTCAGCTTACAAAAAATTTGCAAATAAAATCTGGAATGTTACAAGATTTGTCCTTTCTACTGCAGAGGGCTTGGGTCCAAAAGGTGAGGTAATAGAAGGAGTCAAAGCTGTTGCTTACGATCCTGATTTTACTCAATTTACAGAAGAAGATATCAAAATCAATGAAGAGCTGGACAATATTATCAAAGACATCACATCTGATATGGATAATTTTCGCTATTATCTTGCTAGCGAAAAGATCTATCATTACATTTGGCACAATTTTGCAGATATTATCCTAGAAGAAAGCAAAAAAGTTATGGCAAGTGGTATAGAAAAAGATATTTTGTCTCGCAAGCAAACTTTATTACACATTCTGGTCAAGTCTATGAAAGTTTTGCATCCATTTATGCCATTTATTACCGAAGAAATTTGGGCATCGCTACCTATTTCAAGCAAAAAACTCTTGATTATAGAAAAATGGCCAGTGTAGTAGAACTAGTGGAGATAATACTAAAACAAAATTAGTCTGTCTTACTAGTGGCTAAATCCTAGTGGCTGGTTACTATTCTTATCCACAATAAATTGTATCAATTGACAATATATAGGATACAATAGAGGTATATGAAGACACCTAAGTTTTTGTTTGGAAGTGTACTTATTTTATTAATAGCAATTTTCGTTTCCAATCTCGGTGTACGTGATGCAAATTCTAAACCTCCCGCATCTACTCCAACTCCTACCCCAACAGAAGAACCAACTCCTACTCCTACTCCTACACCTACTCCAACACCTACACCCACTGCAACCGCCACGCCTACAGCAACTCCCGTTCCAATACCGGTCAAACTAGATGCTTGGGCTTGGTCTTCCAACATTGGTTGGGTAGATTTCAGAGAAATCAAAATAGACAAAGATACAGGATTGCTTACTGGTTATGCTTGGTCACCCAATATTGGTTGGATAAAATTCCATGATCTTTCCGATTATCCAAGTGGTGGATCAAAAGGAGGTCCAGCAAAGATCAATCTGACAAATGGCAAGGTTTCTGGTTGGGTAAGGGCATGTGCTGGTACTGTTGGAGGAGAAACGCCGAAATATGGTGCCGATTGTAGATCGATGAATTCAAGAACTGATGGCTGGGATGGTTGGATAGAGTTGTCTGATGATAAACAGAGTGACAATCGAGTCCATATGGATATGAAAACCGGTGAAGTTTATGGTTTTGCATGGGGAAGCAACGTTATTGGTTGGTTAAAATTTGGTTCTGGTGCAGTAAATACTGAGTTTACTGGTACTTGTTCTGGTTCATCTGATACAAAAGGTGTTGTAACCTACGTAGGTCAGGGTAGTGGTGGAAGTGGAGACTTCTGGTATCGATGGAATGAAACTGGCAATTATACAAAGAATAATTCCTTCAAAATCGCAAATGCAACAGGAGATAGTGTGACTGCACAGTTGAGTATTATGGATATGCAACAAGGTAAGATTGTCACGCCTATATGCCCAACAGTCAATCGTCGTGGAACAAATATAAATGGCTCATGCAAGATTAATGGTCAGGTGGGTGCAAATCTATCTCTATTTAGTGGCGACAGTATAAATATTAGCCTTTTAGATGTCTGGGGTGGTACAGGCGGACCTTTTACTTATAAACTTTTCGCTGGTAATGGTATGGAAGATTTTGCAAATCCCACAACCAAGACTTTTGTCGGTCCCATCGATACTCCAATATATGTAGTTGCAAAAGACGCAAAGGGTATTGTTACATCAAATATCAGTTGTGGAAATATTAATGTTGTAAACAGAGAATTGACCCTTAAGATAGGTCCAAATGGTAATACAGCAAATTTGGCCGAATATCGAATCAAAACAGGATCTGTTTTTGGTCTTAAATGGATAAATACACTGCCAAAATACTCAAAAGACTATATCGATTCTTCGAACAATCCTGATGGTTATACATGTACAAGAACCATACCTGCTAGTGCTGGAACTAATTGGAATAGTTGGACAATGAATGAATCTGAAATATCAAGCATAAGTAATCTTAATACAAAAGACACTGGAAAATTTACTTTTGCTATTGAGTGCAGAAGTCAAAAATTTGGACAAATGACTGCATCTGTCATATTGAACGTTGTAAGTACAACTCAAATTGAATTCTAAGTTTCATTCTTATCCACATTTTGTATCGCTCTATATATTTGATTGAGATACAATATATACAAATAACAATATATCATGATGCAAAAAAATAGCCTTGTCTTTGTTTCATTAGTTAGTCTAGCAGTGATCTCTTTGGCAGGTATCACAAATGCTCAGAGTCCATCACCGATAGCGCTACCAACTGTGGTGGTTTCTAGTCCGGCAGTAGCTGGAGAAACATCAGCAACTCTGACTGGTAATATAACCTCTCTTGGAGGAGCACCTGTTACAACCCGTGGTTTCAATTATGGTTTAACCACTTCTTATACGAATACTAACTCAAATACCGCAGCATCATTACCTACAGGTGTTTATTCTAGAAATTTGTCCAATTTGATCTGTAATACTACTTATCACTATCGTGCTTTTGCAACAAATGCAGGTGGTACAGCGACAACTTCTGACAATACATTTACTACTTCAGCTTGTACGTCTACTACTCCTACACCATCTGTGGTTGCAATTCCAACTGTAGCAATACCTTCTGCAACCTCAATAGGAGAAACTACTGCAACTTTGAATGGAAATATCACATCTATAGGAGGTGCTTCGGTCACTGCAAGAGGCTTCAATTATGGTTTGACATCAAGCTATTCATCTACAGTGTCTACAAATGGCAGTTATGGAACAGGTGCTTACTCAATAGATATTACAGGTCTCACTTGTGGAACGGTCTATCACTTCAGGTCATTTGCTTCAAATTCAGGTGGTACAGCTTCTTCTACGGATCAGACTTTCACATCTACGGCTTGTCCATCACCAAGTCCAACTCCGACCCCAAGCCAAACTACACCAACTGTTGCAAATTCTACCGTGGCTTCAGTTACAGAAACATCTGCAACATTTTCTAGTAATATCACAAGTACTGGAGGTGTTGGTCTAACGGTTTCTAGGAGAGGTTTTCAATATGGAGTAGGAGCATTTACAGATATTGTATGTGAAGATGGCACTTTCAGTACAGGAGCATATTCGAGGGGATCCAATACTACTTGCGGTGCTACAACGGCCGTAGTATTGCAATGTGGTACGACATATCAATATCGAGCATTTGCAACCAATACTTATGGACCAAGTTATGGTGCTACGAACACATTTACTACAACGGGCTGTCCATCGCCATCTCCGACTGCAACTCCAACATCACCTACACCAGAACCTACTTCTACTGTCACTCCAACACCGTCGACATCTCCAATGGCACCCTCACTTGCTGTGCCTACCGTTACTAGTATTTCGACCACAACAGCTATTCTAAACGGTGAGATAACCTCTATAGGCAGTGATGATGTCACAGAACGTGGGTTCAAATATGGCACGACAGATTCTCTCAATCAGACTCTAAGTCAATCATCTGGTCCATACTCTACAGGAACATTCAGTGGTAATCTTTCGAATCTTTCTTGTGGAACAAAATATTATTTTCTATCATTTGCAACTAATGCAGTTAGTTCAACATTTACATCGGTTGACACATTTACAACTTTAGGTTGTCCCACTCCCACTCCGACACCAACTCCACCTGTAGTCTCGAATGTAGCAAGTTCGTCAAATGTTACAAAGACGACTGTTACTCTATCTGGAGCGATTACATCAGGCACTGCCACAGAGAGAGGATTTGATTATGGTTCTGATACAAACTATGGAACAAAAGTGAAACAAAACGGATCTTACGCAAGTGGCGGATTCACTTTGAATGCAACAGGACTCACACCAGGACATCTATATCACTTCCGTGCTTATGCATCCAATGATGGTGGAACAGATTACTCTGATGATTATACATTTACAACCAATCCTTCACCGAACAATCTTGTAGGCTGGGCATGGTCATCAAATATTGGCTGGATAAAGCTAGATCCTATTGAGATCAATCAAACAAACGGTGATCTTACAGGATATGCTTGGTCACCAAATATTGGTTGGGTCAAGTTTGGTGGTCTTGCAGGTTTTCCAGGTAGTGGAGGTAATGCAAATATAAATCCCGATACTGGTGAAGTCACAGGTTGGGCTCGAGCTTGTGCTGGCACAGTCGGTGGCGAAACAGATACATACGGAGCAGATTGTCGATCAATGACATCACGTACCGACGGTTGGGATGGATGGATAGAACTTTCTGGTACAAATCACGTATCTCTTGCAAGTGCAGTCAAAGGTAGTCTATTTGAGAAGTGGTTCGCAAATGCACAGTCTACTACAAGATATGAAGGACTCAAGATGGATCAGGAAACTGGCATAGTTTCTGGTATGGCATGGGGAGGTAATGTGGTCGGTTGGTTGAGTGTAAATGCTGGAATTTCCAATAATACATTACCATTTGGCGCAACTTGTGCAGGTATTGATCAAAAGAATGGTAAAGTAAGATTTACAGCTACACCATCTGGTGGATCAGGCAATTATCAATATGCTTGGGAAGGTGGTGCATTTGGTACCAAGTTTTCTTATGACAAGGTTTATTCTGGTATAGGAACTTTGTCTGCTACTCTGCAAGTCAAAGATGTCGATCAAAATATCACAGTCAATCCAGCATGTAGCTATACTCCTAATCCAGGTACGGGTATAGTTATAGAAGGTGGTTCCAATCCTCCATGTACTATTACACCTGCTACCGTGCTTGTTGGCGAACCTGCTACATTTAGTCTTACTGGTATTACGAAGCCACCAAGTACATACAGATACTATTGGTTAACTGGTGATACAGTTACTCAGAATCCCTCGACTCTAGTAGGTTCATACAATCAGGGTCAATTTACTGTTCCAATAAAAGGCTACGATGCACAAGTTTATGTTCAAGATATCAGTAATGGACCAACCAAGGGTACCGTTGCAACATTCTCATGTGGTAAGTTCAATGTAAGTCCAAGGGAATTGAAGCTTAACATCGGTGTTAATGCCAATGATATAGCAAAGAATCAAGGTACGTCTCTTACTATCAAGTCTGGCCAAAGTTTCAGATTGGAATGGGTGAATACGCTTGCGTTGAAAACAGAACAGAATCCAGACGGATATACTTGTTCAAAAATTATAGATAACGAAAGTGATACATGGACTTCAAGTTGGCGTAATAGTAGTCTGACTTCCGATAGTATTAATGCCACAACAGATAAAAGTATAGTTGGTACCTATAATATGACGATTCAATGCTCTTCTCAGGCACTTGGTAATAAAACTGCTAGTGTACAATTGAAAGTAGTTAGTACATCAATTAAGGAAATATAAGGTAATAAATAAAAAAGCACCTCCGTCGGGTTTACCGTCGGAGGTGTGCGTGTTTGGGGTTTGTGGGAAGGTTTACTTCGCCTCACCCCTGAAGAACATATGGTGTGGTCGTGGTTGACCGAGCACCAAGCTTGCTCCGTTGGAGCTTGTTTGCAGATCAGTCAAAGGAGTCCATGTGTTTAGGTCCGTAGACCCGTATACAGTTACCGTTGCTCCTCGTGGAGATAGTACGTCCAGACTCGTGGCCGATAGACCCAACTGGACATTCTCCAAGTTGTCACCGTATTGAGTATACGTTGACCTGACTCCTCCGGAAGCCTTTCTCAGGCTGATACGAGTCGGCTTCGAGCCGTCGGCGTACCAGTTCCTGAGGTACAGGTAAGTCGGGGTTGTCCACTCCCGCTTACTGTATTGCTGCCAGAGAGACGAGGGTTGTGCACCCATCGCCTTCGTCCAGCTCATTTCGGCGATGAGTCCGGGCTGTACCTCGACTTTCATGACTATCCAGTCGAGCACAGGCACTCTGACGATGACTTGACCGTAACCGATATCATCATCTATCTCGATAGCTCCCATGATCTTGTCGAGATTAATCCTGTCAAAACGATCAACAGGATTGTAGATGCTCAGCGCAAGGCCGTTTCCACGGTCTTGGTTGGTGACGTTGTCGTTGAAGTACGTGACATAGACGATCGCGTACACCAAAGACGTCGCAGGTATCTTGTTTGTACTGAATCGTTCCAGCACGAAACTCATACCATTTCGAATATCGTCCAAGCATTCTCGGTACGATCTGAATCCGTTGCTCCAACGTCCCGTCATAAGCTCTTGACGAGAAGGCTGTTCCACGAGGAGTGAAATGTGGACATTCATCGCCATATTATTACTGGCGACGATATAGTCCAACATCGCCTCCCGACTCCCCATACCAGGGAGCCGTTCGGGAAGAGAGGTCGGCGTCGTAGTCCCGTGAAGGACCCGACCCGAAGTCCAATCGCCCTTGATCGAGGCGGCTGGATTCCGGACGACCGAGCCGTCCGGATTCTGGGTGATCGGCGGGTCGGTGAAGACCCACTCGCCACCGGCGAATGCCGACAGCGACATCAACATGAGCGCAAGCGCCCACAAAGAGTTGATTCTATTCATTGATTCTCCTAAGAGGTTGTGTCAAAAGCCAGAAAACTGGCCCCTGACGGGTTAGTGCTCGTTCTTGGTTGTCAACGAGCTGGTTCTAACCTCATATATAACATATTTGAAGTCCAAAGTCAATAGAGATAGATGTGGATATGAAACTATCACACAGTTTTGAAACAAAACGAAATAGTGGTATACTATGATTCGAATAAATATGGCCAATGTTCTAGATCAAGCAATTGATACTCTTGATTTTGAGACTACAAAAGTCGTCATTTCGAGAGAAAAGATAATAAATTACTTTGCAAAATTCACACAGTTTTTGACATGGCCATTTCTCTACGTAGTCTTCAATTTATTTTTCAAAATTAGTATAAGAGGTCAAGATGTTTTTGAGCGAACCGAAAATCCTTTTATTATAATAGCCAACCATACTTCTTTTTATGATAGTTTTCTATTTCGATTGATTTTGGGACTATTCACGGACCATTTGCCACTTCGATTCATGGCTGTCAATTCTTTCGAGAGTTCTACGATGAATCTGCTCGCCAAAATTGGTCTAGTCGACTTCGTCTATTCTCTTTTTGGAGTATTTACGGTGACTCCAGGGCTCGGCATTGATAAAAATCTGAAAAAAGCAAAACATATAATCTCTCTTGGAGGAAATATTGTAATCTATCCAGAGGGAAGGATAATAAGAGACGGGATAATAGGACCATTCAAAAACGGCTCGGCTGTCTTGTACAAAGAGACAAATGTAGATGTGATACCTGTTTCAATTAAAAAAATGAAAAACAGTTATTTTCGACCACAAATATTCATCAATGTGGGCAATAGGATAGAAATATCGAAAACTCGATCAGTTGAGGAGATAACGAAGCAATTCCGCAATACGATAGTTATGCTAAATAAGTAATCAGCCAATAGTGATCTTGACTATTCCGACTAGTTCGAGAAACTTTACTATAACCGTTCCAATGATGAGCAACAAAACTCCTCCAAGTCCGATACACTGTGTAAAAAAACTTATCATTTCTTTATTGGGGGATTTGTCCATGACATTAAATTAGCACATAATTGTACTAATTATCAATGATATCCTGTAGATAATCATTCCTGAGCTCAATAGTTATCTTTGAACCCATATTATGTCCATCTGACTCGATGCTTATCGCTCCGTGATGAGCTTTTGCTATCATTTTCGCCACCGAGAGTCCTACTCCCATGCCATGAGGATTGTTTTTCTTTGCGGATTCAGATCGATAGAAAAGATTCGAGTTGATTTTTTTGAGATCATCTTGTGATAGTCCGAGGCCGGTATCAGATACAACTATGGTTTGCTTTTTTTCGTTACCATCAGATGATATTGATATTTCGCCACCTTCATTATTGTATTTGATAGCATTTTCGATAACGATCGTGAACAATTCATAAATTTTATTATGATCAATATTTATCTTTGGCCACTTTTGTTCGTTTCTGTCATAGGAAATCTTTAGTTGCATTCTATTTATATCAATCTCAAAATCTTCCAACACCTTATTGATTATCGGAAGAAGACTATGAGGTTTGAGTTCGAGTATTTGTTTGTTGCTTTCTATCGATGAAATGCTGAGAAAATCATCTGTAATGGCTGTCAATCTTTCGATATTTCTAAGTGATAGCTTGGATATATCATGACCTAGATCACGTTTTAGATTTTGTAGGGGAGTGCGGATACTGTGCTGAGTAATCATTATGAATTGGTTTTTGGTCTCGTTGAGTTTCTCCAGCTCTCTTTTTGCCAATCTCTCACCATCGAGCGCATTGCGTATATCTTGGGTCTGCTCTCGAACCTTGTCTTCCAAAGTCTCATTCAGGACATGAAGTTGTTGCTTTATTTTCTCTTCTGACAAGACTGTTCGAATGAGATACGTTGCAACCAATAGGAAAACGGAGAAGGTAAGTATATTCTCAGCTACTCCAAGATCCGCTCTGACGAATATATTTATGAAAAACATGATCGTCATCGCAACTGCCAGCATCTCTGTAATGACTATGAGAACGTTCATCTGCCTGTATCGCATGATCGAATATCCTATTACAAACACCCATATTGCTGAAGCGATAGGTCCGGTCCAACTTATGCCGTAGATTTTAAATGTTGGTAAAATAATATTAAGTACAAATGGCGGAATAATTCCAAGTAGTAAACCCCAAAACATGAATTTACAGTTAATTTTTTCGTGTTTATCTTGTGATCGAGCACACTTACTATTTATATTGAATAATATGTGTAACCAGAGTATTAAGAATAAAATGCTATATGTGAAATATAGTATACCCGGTTCCCAACCCCAATGATCAGGCCTATCAATCTCAAACATAAATTTAATTATTAAATCACTAAAAATAATTAAACTACTGTAAATTATACCGATGCACCATAAAACCAATGCTAGTCTATTGTTAAGTTTGCTGTCATTTGGATAAGAAATAGAAAACCAGGTAAAACCTAAAGCGGTTACAATGCCTATAACGTGGTTCAGTTTAATTAATATAAGTGCGACGTAATCTGATTCAGTGGAAATAAATATTCCATATGATATAGACCACATGGCTATCAGCATTGAAAAGAATGCAAATATTCTTGACGACGTTTTAGTTGAGCCAAGATATATAATAAAGTCTAAACTTAGAATAAACACTGCGGTAATCCATAGTAGTGATGAATGATAATCTGTATAGATCATAGTTATGATTTATGTTGATAATATATCTTATCAGATGATATATAATAATGACATGATAAGCTATGAAGCGTATAAGAAAATTCTTGGTATATCTGAAGATGTCGATATTACTATTGATCAAATGCAAAAGAAAATAATCATAGCTTTTTATCCGCACAAGGATAAGGCTAGCAAAAACGTTCTTAGATTTGAATCAGATTTTAAATCATCTCTAAATGACCTAAACATACAGACATTGCCATTTGATGATATATGGGAAAATGTCGGAGTTTTAAAAAGAATAAAAAGATTTTCTAAATATATTATTAATAACATCGTATGTTTTATTAAGACCGTATTAAATATTAATAGGAGCGATGTAATTTTACCCTTAAGCACAATTATTAAGTTAGCTGGAAAAAAGAAAATTAAGAAAAATATTAGTATCGTATGTATAGGTGAGCAAAATCCGGATGATTTAGTCATGCAGTATATTTCCAATTTTAAAACGAATTCAATAATCACAATTTTAGATATGCCATCATCTATAGATGAAAATACTGATTTTTCAGACCATTTTAACCAATCAATGAAATTGTTTGCATATCATATGACAAATATTGTCATATGTGTAAACGACAAGAATTGGCTAATATATAATTTCAATGCGTCACATCCAATATATTCGTATCCAGATAAAAAATTAAGTGAGCACATAAGAAATTCATTGATACCTAAATTAGCCGCTCCTATCTCACCACATAGATTAGCAGATTTTATAATCGATGAAGCCGAGTTTGATTATAAGCAAACAGATATCAGTAGTGCTGTTATTGATATGATAGAAGGATCTAAGATGTTCTCGAATACTGGATTGTATCCGGCTGGCAAAAGTATTGATGAATTGCCGTTTAGACGTGCCTTTCATAAGCATATTGGTAAATTGCATCTCGATAACAGAAATGGTATGAGTTTTGGTTATTTTGCCTACCAATTACCTTCAAAGCTAGAAGATATTATCACGCTGAAAGAATTTAGGAAAATTTTTCCATCAGCGTTTGATCATAATGACTATTATGTCAGTGATAAAGGAAAAATATATGTTTCTTTGTCTGTAAATAATGAACAGCTTGTTATGCCAATTCCTGACGCATGGGTCATATCATTAAAATCTGGTTCAGATAAGACTAATATTAATCCACAGAAGGATTTAATTAAAATGGGCTTGATAAATGGTAAACTAATGATGCAGTGGCCCAAAAATACTAAAATTGATAATACTTACAAACCGTCTTTTGACACTAAAGTTATACTTGCACATTGTGTTGGTAATATAATGATTGCACAAGTATTTAAATACTTTAACAAATCTGGCGATTTTGTTAATCAAGTCAAGGAAATCGGGTACTCTATAAATCATTGGCACGGATATTTTAATCCAGAATTACTTATGAAAAATGTTTATGTATATGGCAGTAATAATCCCCATGTCTCTTGCTCATCGCCACAATCTGCAATCTATGCATTAGAGGGAAAACTAACTTGTATATTAGGTAATATAGATATTATGTCCTCCTATCATGGCGATATTCATGTTGAACCCCATCATGGTATAAATGTTTCGTTTTATTCACTTGTTGAACTGGCAAAATATATTCAAAATAATCCAGAATCGACTAAATTAGGTAACAAATATTTATATTAATTTAATGCCATATATAAATTTCAACTATTACACTGTTTCATTACTTATTGGTGCTTTTACAGCACTAATATCTGGTTTTGTAGTTTTGAGCCATAACGCAAAAAAATTAGAAAATCAAGCATGGTTTGCACTCACTATGTGTACCGCAATTTGGAGTTCCGGATATTTTTATATGACAATATCTTCAAACTTGGAACAAGGCTTGATGGGAAATTGGATACTTCATTACGCTGCAATATTAATTCCATTATGTTATTACGTTCTAGTTTTGATAATTACCAATACTCTCGATCTCCACAGACGAAGAATATTAATCTACAGCATATTGGCAGTAATATTTTCCTCAATTAATCTATTACCATCATTTGTTGTGACTGTTATACCGAAAGTTGGTTTTAATTATGCCCCTGTACCTGGTCCATTGTATGTTTATTTCTTTCTTTATTTTGTGATCATTGTTATCGATGGTTTATTTACAACATTAAGATCTATCAAGAAGTCTGAAAACAGAAGTATAAGAAATAGACTTATATATACAATAATTTTCACTATTGCTGCATCTATAGGTGGAGGTAGTGTTTTTGCAACAACTTTTTTTTCAATCATTCCACCTTATCCATTAATACTATTCTCAATATACCCTGCAATAAGTGGTTATGCTATTCTTCGATATCAGCTATTTAACGTTAAAGTCGTATCTACTCAAATATTTTTATTTTCTCTTTGGCTATTCATTTTTGTGAGAATACTTCTCTCAGGTTCGCTTCAAGAACAAATGTTAAATTTGGTCTTATTGATTATTACATTCATATTGGGATTATTACTGAATCAAAGTATTGTTAAAGAAGTCGAATCCCGAGAAAAGATTGAGTTGTTGGCGAAGGATTTGGAGAAGGCGAATGTGAGGTTGACGGATATCAACAGGCAGAAGTCGGAGTTCGTTTCGTTTGCAACACATCAGCTACGTGGACCACTGACGGCGATGAAGGGTTACGCCTCATTGTTACTTGAGGGAGAAATGGGTAATCTTGAACCAAAAGTTAGAGAGGGTATTGTGAGAATTTCTGATTCATCTAATACTCTAGTAAACATCGTTAACGACTATCTAAACATCAGCAGAATTGAATTGGGTGGTATGAAGTATGCTTTTGAAACGATTGATCTCAAGAGTCTAATCGAGGATCTGGTGGCAGAACTCAAGCCAAACATAGACAAAACAGGAGTTAAGTTCTCATTTACTCACGAGAGTGGTGTTGATTATAGGACTACTGCAGACCGTGACAAGCTCAAGCAGGTATTCGCCAATATTGTAGATAATTCATTGAAATATACACCTCAAGGATCAATCTTCGCGCATTTGTCATTGGACAAGATAAAACACAAATTTGTATTTACTATTCGAGATACTGGTGTGGGTATTGCTCCAGAGACATTGCCTCATCTATTCCAAAAGTTCTCTAGAGCCGAGAATGCAAGCAAAACAAATATTCGCGGAACCGGTCTCGGTCTCTATGTAGCAAAAGAGATGATCGAAGCACATCATGGCACCATCAGAGCCGAATCAAAAGGAGAGGGTAAGGGATCTACTTTCATTGTTGAGCTTGAGCCATTTGTGAAGGCTTAGGATCAGTCATGTGGCAGTTTTGTATTTGGTTGAGATGTTGACTCAAATATTTTGGTTAAAGTTGCTGTGGGGTAGTAGTTTATTATTTCAAAATTAGTCACTACACTTAAGTGTAGTACTCTCAGAATAAAAAACGATGCCCCCGTCGCCGAAGCGTAGGGGGCATGTGTCAGTCATTACGATCGCTGGGTGGCAAGCAGGCCCAGCGTTGATGGCCTCGACGAGTCAATCGCGGTCTTCCGATGTGACCGCTGACAACCCTGCGACCGTTGTTGAAAGGCTCGATAGTGGGCTGGGCAGTCCTGTGGTGCATCACCACTCCGTCAAAGTACGGCAGTTCGAGCTGAGCAGTGGTCGTTACTATTGAGTTGGAGTTCTTGTCGTTCGGCATACCATCCTTTCCTCTGAGGGGTTAACCTTACCGACATCCGGGAATAAATTATAATGCTTGATATGCCAAAAGTCAAGCCGATATTAATAGCTGTGGATAATGCAATCCGCTGACTTATAAAATAGCCAATTAGTGTTATCTACTTACCAGCAATCATCGCCTCAACAACGGCCTTCACATCATTGCCATCGGCGTTGCCAGCTAATTCTTTCATTATCATGCCTGTCAATTTGCCAGCTGACTTTGCATCGAGAGTGCCACCTTTGAGCATGTCACCGGCGATCCTTGAAGCAACAACACGTATCTCATCGACCGAAGCTGATCGTGGTAGATACGTTTCCAATATTTTGAGCTCGGCACGTTCTTTGTCTGCTAGATCCATCCTTTTGCCGATCTCGAACTGGCGAATAGAGTCGTGGCGTTGTTTGACACTACGTTTGATGAGAGCAAGAGCCTTGTCGTCTGGTAAGAACTCCGAATTTGAAGGAGATTTCTGCATCAGAACTTCATTCATAAATAATGCATTTAGACCACGGAGTGTATCGAGTCTCACCGTGTCCTTGGCTCGCATAGCTTCTACTATTTGATTTTTAATATTTTGATGAATTGTCATATTTATAGTGTAACTTATTTTTATAATATTACATAGTAATAATAAGGCCTTGCTTTTGATGTTTGAGGTCGGACGTTCGTCGAGGTGATTTCGTTTGCTCTCTTTGGTACATCATTGTAAACTGTGTCAATGGAAATCTTTCTTATTATTTTAGTCATAATTTTGATTGTTGCAAACCTTGTCTTTGTTTTTTACACGATCAATGCTAGAAATTCCAATAAGAATAAAATGGACGATACTCAAGGCCTCAATCTCATCCTCCAACAGATAAATGAGATGGGTCGGACTGTCGAAAGGAAGGTAGGTGATCTTACGAAGACAGTCGATTACAAAGTTGATGGCCTTACAAAATCTGTTGATTCAAAGATTGGAGAATCGTCGCGCAATATGCAGGAGTCTATGCGCTCTCAGCTCTCCGAGTCGTCTAGATTGATAAAGGAGATAACCAGTGAACTAGCTCAAGTCAAAGAAATAGGCAAACAGACTCTCAGTTATTCAGATCAATTACAAAACTTGCAAGACATCCTCAAGAATCCGAAGCATCGAGGTATCCTTGGTGAGTATTATCTCGAGACCTTGCTCAGAAATGTTCTCGCACCTGGTCAATATCAGATGCAGTATCCTTTTGCAAATGGTGAGATAGTCGATGCGGTTGTATTCGTCAAAGACAAAATAATACCTATTGATTCAAAATTTTCGTTGGAAAATTACAACAAGCTTTCGGAAGAAAAGAATCCTATGGAAAAAGAAAAATTAGAAAAAGCCTTTGTAGGTGATCTCAAAAATCGCATAACTGAAACTTCCAAATATATTCGCCCAACCGAGGGTACGATGGATTTTGCATTCATGTTCATACCACATGAGGCGATATATTATGATCTCTTGGTCAATAAAATTGGTGCCATTACAGAAGAAACAGACAACTTGATTCAGAGAGCGGCCAATAAATACAAAGTAATAATAGTCTCACCAACTTCATTTATGGCCTATTTGCAAACGGTTTTGCAGGGTTTGAAGGCTCTCCAGATAGAAGAGACGGCAAAGGATATTATTAAGCGCGTCTCCGAACTCGGAACACATCTCAAAAAGTATGAAGAATATCATGGCAAATTAGGAGTATCACTGTCGACTGTGGTCAATCATTATAACAATTCGGGAAAGGAGTTGAAGAAAGTGGACAAGGATGTGTTACGTATAACAGGGGAGACACCAGGGTTGGAGGTGGAAATGCTCGAAAAACCTGAGTCTGAGGAGGTGTAGATCAATAAATTGGAGTAGAAATTCAGTCAATTAGACTTGACAACTAGCCCTAATTCTGCTATTATATATTCAGTAAATTGCTCTTTGAAACCGGATACAACTTTCGGTAATAAGGGCAGAAAACTGGAGGTTTTGTGAGTGGTATGATTCTTTCTCTAGTGATTCTGTGGTCTTTGGCGGCATGCGTCCTCGGTAGTCAGATTGCAAGACTCTGGAGTCTCGATTTGACTTTTGTAGGGGCGATGACAATCGCCCAGGCGTATCGCGCGTCGAGGCGGGCGATCCTCGGATCGTTGGTCGCTCTTATCATACTGTCCTGGCCTCTTTGGTTGGAGGTTAACATGTACGACCGGGCTGTCTTCAAAGACAGTAAACTGGTTCATGTCTTTGACTCCGGAACCGTGATGTTCCAGAGAACGTGGGACAAGACCACAGCAGGTTCGGAGGTGGTTACACTTTCCGGCGGAGAAATTTCCAAGGGTACAGCAGTTGAAATGCAGTGCCAGACCAACGGGGTCCTCATCATCACGATCGATGGTAAGAATGATCGTGATAGTACACTTAAGAGGCTGGAGTATGGTCTTACAAGTGGCATGAGGATGGAAATGATTGGATATCCATCCTCCATTGTGAAGAAGGTTGTCGGTGAATCTCCTCGGTTTGACGAACTGTGTCGGACGGCGAAAAAACTGTCCGATGAGGAGACTGGTGACGGTACCTATCGCCTCAAGGCGAAGCGCGAAGTCCTCGAGATGGCCGAGAAGATCTCAGGGGATCTCTGGTCCCGCTTTGGGATCAGGATTATTGACGTTGACTTCCGGTGACACGAGTGACGAATTCAATCGGTTTGGGCCACCAAAAGAGCCCGCATCCCCGTTTGTATGTTTTAGAACGGGGACTCAATAAGATTTGCGAATCTCGTATATCTTTAGAGAAATAAAGTCCATATCAGCAGACAACATGCACAATATCAGACTAGATATTGCGTAAAATAAGAAAACCTGTATACTATGTCATACTATGGAATTTGCAGTA
>CAYNZR010000003.1:5533-23761 GCA_964401785.1 uncultured Candidatus Saccharibacteria bacterium | reverse complement strand
TCATTAGTGGTTCAAATACTATTGCATTCCATATATTTAGTGAGATTATTTTCATACAAATTAAGTATAATCAGATGATTTTTCTACCCCCAAATCCTGACTACCGCATAGACTACCACAGTAATCAAAGCAAAACCGATAACAGTCTTTGCAAAAAATGTCACTGCTTCTTTTTTGTGACCGTCGAGATATAGTTGGAAGGGTCTGCCCAAGAATAGGTAACCCATGATCGAGGCTGACAATACAAAGAGTGATAGGGCAAGAATAGGGGCAAAGATGGTATCAGGTGAATTTGGATTTTGGAGACTAGTAAGGACTAGCGATATGGCCATGATATAGATCTCTGCTAGCAAGCTGTGGAAGTAAGGTGATTTCATAGGGGAATTGTAGCATATTTGATAGGCATTTTTTGAAATGAAAAAAACTGCAAAGAAATATATTTTGATCATTAAAACCTATTTTCTTTACGCTCAATTTGTTCAGAAAAAGTGAGTTTTGTGTAATTTCTGTCATCAAGACCTTTTAATCTATATATTTGATTTGTAGAAAACTTCTTTCCATCTTCTTTTTTTAATCCAATAATCTCTACGGCTTTATATACGCTATCCCAGTTTGTACCTTCGATTTCTAAGTACGGATCTAGAAGTGGCCATGTATCTATATCAAATTCAACATTATTTAAAAGATATTTTGTCCTTTTGTTTTCTTGATACATTTTTTCGATCAGTCCAATTTTGAGCAAAATTTCTCTAGTGTCATCGAAATTACTTACCACGATTTCTTTTTCGTACATACCATCATCTCCGGTTAGTTTGTCTCTCAAATCCGTACCTAGTCTTTGTTTGAAAGTAAGGGTGATCTTGTCACCTTCATCTCGAAGTCTGACCCATGCTGCTTGTTTGTCTAGTCTAAAATCGGGGAAATCGAAAACGATTCTTTTGTAATGAAAATCGCCAATCTTTTTTGCACCCAAAGAGATTAATTTGTCTTCAATTTTTTTGGTGTCTATGTCTATATAAGTTAATTCATATTCTTCCATAGTCAAATCTTATCATAATACTAGATTAGTGAAAGAAAAAACTCTGTATATAAATGAAAAACCCGCCGGAGCAAGTTTCTCATGCTGGCGGGCCTTCCGATTGGAAGGTTTACAGATTTCGGATTTTCCGGCCGATCTTGTGGAGGTTATAGAACCCCCGAAACCCGAAATTCTTGATTCCCCAAAGGATGTGTTCGATGAACAACACCCCGAGGATCAAGCCTTTGATGATTTTGTGGGTGAGTGAGAGAGGTGTGCAATTTTTCATCTGAATTTAATATACTACATAAGTGACAAATGTCAATACTTTTATTATTGCCACTTAACTTATCTCTACAGCTATGTATGATGAAGTTTTCCTCAATTGACCTGCATACCCCCATGGGGTATCATGTAGGCATGAGACAAGATATCAAAACAAAAGCTATTAGGAGATTAAAAATTATTGAAGGGCAGATCAGGGGTTTGCAAAAGATGGTCGATGAAGAGAAATATTGCATCGACATCATCACCCAAGCTTCCGCAATCAAGGAGGCTCTTACTGGCATAGAAGATCTAATATTAGAAAATCATTTATCGACTCATGTGGTCCATCAGATGATGCATGGAAGCCAGAAGAAAGCCGTAGACGAAATCCTCAAAGTTTATAAGCTTAAACGCAAATAAAATATGGATAATTCAGAAGTCAAAACTTACAAAGTAAAAGGTATGCACTGTGCTTCTTGCGCTTCTATTATAGAAAAGACTTTCAAAAAGACAGCTGGAATCCAGTCTGTAGAAGTAAATTATGGTACAGAAAAAGCAAAATTAGCCTTTGATCCTCAGGTTGTAGATATAGAGCAATTGTCCAAGAAGATAGAACCTCTCGGCTACTCGCTTCTCTTAGATCAGGATAGTAGCACTCATGATGGTCTATCTGCCCAAGACATGGGTATGGGAGCCGAAGAACATCGAGCTCATCTTGGTATCAATCAGTCCAAAAAAGCAAAGCTTGCCGAATTGGAAGATATGAAATCAAAAGTAATTTTTGCTATGCCACTTGCTATTATCTCAATAGCAATAATGTTTTTTGATATTCTTGCACAATATGGTTTGGTAGGAGAGATGAGCGAGACGATGGGTGAATTTGTCCATCATCTTCTTCCGATCATGGCTACATATATCCTATTTGTAGTCGGTAAGCCTTATCTACTTGGATTTTATAGATTTCTGAGATATGGCAAAGCAAATATGGATACTCTTATCGGTATCGGTACTTCGGTTGCATTCTTATACAGCTTTATTATTACAGCATTCGAAGATAGTTTGAAGACATTTATAAATGTCCAATATCAGTATTATGATATTACTATCGTCGTCATTACTTTCATTGCTTTGGGAAAGTATCTCGAAGCTCGATCAAAGATCAAAACCGGAGATGCTATCGAGAAACTTCTAAATCTACAAGCCAAAACAGCTATTGTAATAAGAGATGGCAAGGAATACGAGATTTCTATAAATGATGTCAAGCATGGAGATCTCATCATCGTAAAACCAGGTGCAAAAATACCAGTCGATGGTCTCATTAAAGAAGGATCTTCTTTTGTCGACGAATCTATGGTTACAGGAGAGCCTATGCCAGTGCAAAAAAAGATAGGAGACAGTGTTGTCTCGGGTACACTCAACACAAATGGATCTTTCACCTTCAAAGCTACAAAAGTCGGTGCAGAAACCCTCTTGGCTCAGATAATAAAAATGGTTGAAGATGCTCAAGGTAGCAAGGCTCCGATACAAGCTCTGGCCGATAAGATCTCTGCAATCTTTGTACCGATCGTCTTGGTTATCGCTTTTATTACGCTTGGTGTTTGGCTTATTGTTGGCACACAATATCTAGGTTTTTCTCAAGCACTGTCATCGGGTCTGGTTTCATTTGTCGGTATTTTGGTCATTGCTTGTCCATGTGCTCTAGGTCTTGCTACTCCGACAGCGATCATTGTCGGTGTAGGTAAGGGTGCAAAGGATGGAATTCTAATAAAAGACGCAGCGACTCTAGAGAAGCTTCACAAAGTCGATACGGTCGTCGTAGATAAGACAGGAACAATTACAAAAGGTAAGCCAACTCTAGTCGATATCCAAAATCTTTCCGAGCTCAAAGATGAAGACCTCGTCTCTATTCTTGCATCATTGGAGAAAAAATCCGAACATCCAATTGCTCATGCAATCGTAAATTATGCTCAAGAAAAAAATATCACAATCTCCGACGTTTCTCATTTTGAAGGTATACAAGGCAAGGGTCTCAAAGGAAATATCGGCGGTGTAGAATATTTCGTCGGTAATGCAAAGCTTGTAAGTGACCTTGGTCTAAATTTTGATGTGGCCAAACTAAATGAATTTACTTCTCAGGGCAAAACACCTGTTATTCTCGCTACAAAAGACAAGGTTCTTGGTTTTGTTATGGTTGCTGATGAAATAAAACCGCAATCAATCGAAGCGGTAAAAAATCTTCACACTCTCGGTATCAAGGTTGTAATGCTTACAGGAGATGATGAGAGAACTGCCAATTATATAGCATCTCTTGTGGGTATCGATGATGTCGTCGCTCATGTCCTTCCGCAGGATAAACTCGACAAAATAAAAGAACTTCAAGCAAAAGGTCAGGTAGTAGCAATGGCCGGCGATGGTGTCAATGATGCTCCAGCTCTTGCCCAAGCTGATGTCGGTATCGCTATGGGTACGGGCACCGATGTTGCTATCGAATCTGCTGGCATCACTCTTTTGCATGGAGATATTTCAAAATTAGTGAAGGCAATCAAGCTATCTAGGATCACTATGCGTGGCATAAAGCAAAATCTATTTTGGGCATTCATCTACAATATAATAGGTATTCCTCTTGCTGCGGGTCTGTTTTATCCTATTTTTGGTTGGCTTCTCAATCCTGTATTTGCCGGTCTTGCTATGGCAATGTCTTCGGTCTCTGTTGTTACAAATTCACTTCGTATTAAAGCAAAAAAATTATAATAATATGTCAAAACAAATTCAAAAATATATTTTTCATGTAAATGGTATGCACTGCAATGCATGTACTCTGCTTGTTGAAGGGGAATTGGCAGAACTTCCGATGATAAGTCAGGTCAAAGCTAGTCTTAAGGATAATACAGTAGAAGTTACAGGAGATTTTGGCACTAAGTCCACAGAAGAGATTGCAAAAGAATTGTCTCAACCACTTATTTCTCATGGCTATAGTTTGTCAGTGCAAAGAGTGAAGCGAGAGACCAAATGGGCGGAATTCAAAATTGCTATTCCTCTTGCATTGGGGTTCGCTTTTCTATTTGTATTATTGCAAAAAATGGGAATAGTCAACTTGGTCAATTCAGAAAATATCAATTATGGTACGGCTTTTGTGATCGGCATTATCGCTTCTCTTTCTACTTGTATGGCAGTAGTAGGTGGTTTGGTCCTCTCGATGTCTGCTACTTTTGCAAAAGAAGGTGACAGAGTAAGACCACAATTGATGTTCCATATCGGTAGAATAGTCGCCTTTTTTGTCTTGGGTGGTGTGATCGGAGCGATCGGCTCAGCATTTACCCTCAATACTACGGCAACTTTTGTTTTGGGTCTGCTTATTGCTATCGTTATGCTCATTCTCGGTATCAATCTCCTCGATACTTTCCATTGGGCAAAAAAATTGCAACCTTCAATGCCAAAGTTTATAGCCAAGCATGCTCATGGTCTCTCAAAATTCAACCATTCTCTGACACCACTCATTGTCGGCGTCGCTACATTTTTCTTGCCATGTGGCTTTACCCAATCTATGCAATTGTATTCATTGACTACAGGTAGTTTCCTAAATGGAGGTCTCACAATGCTAGCTTTTGCTCTGGGTACATTACCTGTTTTGGCGTTGATTAGTTTTAGCTCATATAGCATCAAGAATAATTCCAAGTCGGGAATATTTTTCAAAACTGCCGGTCTTGTCGTTATCTTATTTGCTCTCTTCAATCTGATAAATAGCTTGGTGGTGATCGGTTTGCTTCCGCCTGTGTTTAATTTTTAGTATAATTTTAATAAATCTATTATTATGAAGTCAATTATTTTCTCAGTCTTGGTCGCTATAATGTTAGTCGGTGGCGCGTACTTCATCACAAGTAAAGGTGGTAATAATGCAGGTCTTGGTGGCGACAATGTCTCTCTTGTCGATGGTAAACAAATCATAGTAATAAATGCCAAAGGTGGTTATCAGCCAAGGAGAAGCATAGCAAAAGCTGGTCTGCCTACTGTGATCCGCTTTGATACAAGGGGGACATTTGATTGTTCATCGGCAGTTAGAATTCCCAGTATGAAAATCTATAAATTGTTACCTCAGACCGGATCGACTGATATCGATATAGGTAGTAGTACGGCTGGTACACTAAGTGGTTCTTGTGGTATGGGGATGTATCCTTTTGAGGTGGAATTTAGGTAACTTAAATATAATTTAATTCAAAAGTAAAATAATTGAGCTCAGGATTTTGTTTCTAGCTTCTTTCTCAAAACATCTATAACCGCCTTTTTCCAATACTTCATAGAAAACCAACCGATGAGCGGTTTTGCAACAATGCGGAGCCAGAATTTGTGAATGGTGACTTGATAAGTGTAATCGATCATTGTTCCCTCAGGGTGCAGAGAAAGTAAAAATTCTTCGTGACCAGAGGTACCAAACTTGGGGCTTTCATTGTCAGAAATATAACCTCTTTCGGGGAGGATAGTAGTTTTCATTTTTACTGGAAGATTCCTACCAAAAGATTTTGCGACTGCGTCTATTTCCAAATAATTTCCGTCGCGTTTGGTGACTTGTAAAGAACTTGCAACTTTCGGAAAATATTCCGGAAACTTTTCGAAATCAGTCATCATGTTAAACACCTTCGTTAGTGGAGCTTTGATGAGCCACTGACCATGGAGATTGATATCTTTCATATCTCCACTATATCAAAATATGCTGTCGTGGCCAACAACAAATGAAAAACCCGCCTAAGCAAGTTTCTCATGCTGGCGGGGCGGGGTGGGGAATCAGGATTTACTCGTATGGCTCCCAGCGATCCATAGTGGGCATCGGTTGGTTTCGGTCGGGTTCTTGTAAATGATGCCATTTTCGTACACCACACTGGTGTCGTATTTTCCACAACGATGACACCAGCAATATTTGGCCCAGTATCCAGAACCGAGATCCTCTCCATCGTACCGTTCTTGATGAAAATGAAGAGAGAACCACGTGCCGCAGGACTTGCATCGGTATTTCCTGATGAAATACACAACAATATGGATCAGCACCGTGACTGCGAATATTGCAAGGATCGTATTCATGTTCTCGTTTCTTTCTTTTCTGCCTCAGATTGACCAAGGTCGCATTGTTTGTTTAGTATCTAAATTTACTTTACCATGAATTTGGAATATGTAAATACCAGTGGATTATAAAAATATGTGTGCTTTTTTATTGACTTCTTATACTAGTCAACTTCATGACTCTCAATTGGATGGTAGTTGATAATTAGTTGGTCGGATTGAGTGTTGTATGTGAAATCAGCACACCCTTGCCTAGCATGAGTGTGCCGATGATGTTATTTTCCAAAATGGTTGGCTTGCGTCGACCATTACTTTGTCGGCTTGCGCTTTTGACCGACAGATTTCTTTAGCGGATCTATGGAGCTGTCTTCTTTGAAAACGCCCCTGGGCTCCTTGCTACTCCCACGACACCGACGACCATGTCTCTTGTGTTCGGCGACCAGATATCGGCGGTGTTCTCCGAACGAATTGGGATCGCGGTATGGATTGAGAACGATCTGACATAGTTCGCAACACACATCGCAGGTGCCACTGTAGAAAGCATTTGCGGGAATACGCATCAGCTTCCCGGTTTCGACATTAAGTGAGTTTGTGTATCCTACACTTGTTAGTTTTCTCATTGAAACTCCTCAGTTGAGTGGGTTTAAATGCACCCACAAGGTTATCTAATTACTATGGTACAATATATAATTATATAGGTCAAGTACTTGCTCCCACTGCTGGACGAGTTCAGAACTTTAAATTGGTTTGTTATTGAAAGAGAAATGGTGAAGTGGAGTTTTGTATAAAAAGAAACCGCCCCAACAAAGTGCAAATGGGGCAGCTCTTTGTATGGGACGGTAGATCAATATTTCCGTCCATGAAGACCGAGTCTCCCCAGCATCATGTTGATAACGGCTTTCGATGGGCCAAGTCCTGCATCGTTCCACGGTGAAGACGGTTCTTCCGTGGCTTCGATGGTGTTTACTTTTCCACAGGAACAAGTCCACGCGCATGTCCAGAGAAACGAAACGGGAACATTGGCGCGAATTCCACAAGGACATTGAAATCCCAAGAAACCATGTGTGCCTCGCTTCACTTCATCTGACTGCAGGATTGCCAGTAATTCATCATCTGAGAAGTTTTGGGCAATGCCAATGATTGGCTGTTTCATACCTTTCCTTTCTTATTTGATTACTGTTGGTTGTTACTCACAAGACACTTAAATGTCCTCTGAGTAACAGCCAATTCCGATAGATATGTCAAAAAACTACTATACTAGAACTGTAGCATAGATTTTATTATGTGTCAATTGCTCCGGGAGCAGGATTCGAACCTGCGACCAATCGCTTACGTTTGTCCTACTGTTACCAATAGGGACGGACTATATCATTCCCATGTTCCACGATTGTTGGAATTTAGGGACGAGGCGCTTCGTATGGAGATATTTCACCCCACACTACTCCTTGAAAAGGATAGTCTCTACACCTGCTTCATTGTTGAATGAAGATTGGCTCGGGATTGCCCTATCTAATAGGGGTTCCCCGAATTCACCTCGTTTGTCAACCACAATTTCTTGTGGAAGCTGCGAAATCCACAGGCGATCGCTCTACCGCTGAGCTATCCCGGAATGTATGAATAAGTCGAGTTTGTCGAACTTATTTTCTTTTAATGTACGAACATGACAAAATGTAACATATAAAAAGAGATTTATCAAAAAAATTCTATATTGACTACACACAATATTAGTGCTATTGTAATTTTTGGACTCGTTAACAATCAGCTCAAACCTCAAAAGGAGATACTACCTAATGAATTCAAGAAGTTTTTGTGTTGGTAATACGGAGGTGGTTTTTCAAATTCCTCCGAAGCTCAGGAACAAGGCTACAAGAGAGGAATTGGATTTTGTTGCCAACTTTGCTGTTGGAGCTTTTCCAAAGGAAGTGGATTCAATTTCCGTCTTCTTTCGTCAGACGATGCGTGGTAATAACACGGCTCCAAGGATTGCTATAAGAGATCATTCAGTCGATCTTGCTTCTGGTACTATTGGCGCAGTGATTCAATTGTCTCGTGATCGTCGTTTTGAAATCAGTTTCGGTGTACCCAAGGGCTGTAAGAAGCAGGACTTGGTTGCCGTGCTGATGCGGAACGCTGATGGTGGGATGGAGGTGCAACAATCTGACCGTGACGCTGGAAAGCGGGACGATCAAGGGGTTACTCCCAATCACTCTATCATTATCGAACCTGAGACACGGCCTGTGGTTGCACCGGTTCAGGTGCCTGCTGTTGCGATACCAAATCAGGAAGTTCGGCCAGTGGATGGTGATGATCATCCGACTGTTGACAGGGGCCGTTTTACACGGCTACTGTTGGATCCTCAGAAGAAAAAGGCGATCGAGGATGCTTTGAGACAGCACGCTCGTCCAGATGGAAGCATCGAAAATGGTGCTGTGTCTGCGATTCTCGCTGTACACATGGACATCAAGGAAGGTGATTTGGTAGCCCCTGCCTATACCGCCCTCGTAAGTTCAGTGCATGGAGCACCTCTCCTTGAACGCGAAATTACCATGGATGGTGTCAAGTGTTACTGGCTACCAGGGAGAATACCGAAGTCGGCAATCTCCAAGAATGGCAATGGTGGTGATAAGCGGGATGGTCATGTCGTGCCGATTCAGCATCAAAATGGTCAAGACGAAAGCGGTCGGCTTCTGGATGATTGCCGTCAAGGAATCGATGCGTTTGAACGACTGATCGCGATTGTCGACCATGTTTCTGCAAGTTCGGAAGAGATCAGAAATCTTCGAACCCAACTTGCGCAAGCAACCTATGATCGCGATCATAACCTCGCCGAGCTCCGTAAGGCTCAGGAAGAAATTGGCGGGCTGAGAGCTACGGTCGAAGGATTGGACAAGTTGGTAGCAGGGCATCGCGGTCATGAGCGTCATTATAGGGAAATTGCTGGTGAATTGGAAACTACGAAAGCGCAACTCTCTGCTCTTCGTGAAGAGAACCAGAAACTGCTCAGCAAGTTGGAAGGATTGAGGAAACTTCTCGGAAACTGAGCAACGCTGTGCCCGCCGGACTCTAGTCTGGGCGGGCACATTTTTGTTACAATTTTATTATGTACCTCCACATCAAAGTCAAAACTGAAGCAAAAAGAGAAGAAGTCAGGCAGGTATCTGCTGACCACTACGAGATATCTGTTCGAGAGCCGGCAGAACGTAATCTGGCCAATAAGCGGATCATTGAATTACTCAATGAACTTTTCCCAAATAGGCAAGCAAGAATCATCAATGGTTATCATTCGCCAAGCAAACTTATTTCTATAGATGATGAGGTGTTGTGACTTATTAATCTATGATAAAATTAGGCATATGAATATAAATATAAAAACCACAGCAATTACGCTTACTCCTGCAATCTCCGATTATACAAATAAGAAGCTCGAAAAGGTAGAGACATTGCTTGCGCATGATCCAAGTGCGATCTGTGATATAGAGCTCGGCAGAACTACTAGTCATCACAACAAAGGTGAGATTTTCCGTGCGGAGATCCATATAGTCGGTGCTGGCAAAAATGTCTATGCAAGTACCGAAGAAGCCGATCTCTATACTGCTATTGATGGCGTACGAGATCAGATCGTCTATGAGCTCAGTACAGACAAGAGCAAGAAAGTCTCTATGTTGAGGAGGGGTGGTGCAAAGATGAAAAATATCGTAAAAGGTCTCTGGCCTTGGGGTAAAAATTAATAATTAATTCTTATTATGAACAATAAATTCTTCAGTCTAGCGGAGATGAAGCAACCAGTGAATCAGTGGTTTTGCGTTGCATTTCTAGGTGTTTGGTGTTTTTGGATTGTACTATTCTATACCACAAACAAAGCCTATGATGTGGGCAATAACATTCGAGAGAATAGTGGCTTGAGCATTCTCGATTCTTTTTGATTTGTTTGCAGATTATTTATTACCTCGACAAAAATCAGCATAACTCATTTCTTTTGAACCCTCAGGGATGACTTTTATTATTTCAAATTTACCATTTTCATACTTTGCCTCGGTAACCTTGATTCTGAGATCTTTGCCGTTGCGGTTGGTCACAAAATAGCAACCAAGCCAACCATACAAGGCTTGGTACTTGAGCCAGTTTGTATATGGATCTCCCATAAGATCGAGTAAGCCATTTTCTTTTGAAAATTTATTGGTATAACTTGCTTTGGAATGATCTTGCTCTTGGACTTGTATTTCGTCTCTGGTCCAACGGGGTAGTATCTCTGCGAATAGTTGAGCACCTTGCCTTGCCATCATTTCTTCGAAGTCCAGATAATTTGGCCAAGTCTCAATTGTAATATTTTTTTGTGCCACGATCGGTCCATGGTCCATCTCATCATCCAAAACCATTATCGAGACACCGGTATTCTTTGTATCGTTAAGTATTGTAGTCGGTAGTGGTGAAGCACCACGATATTGTGGAAGTAATGATGGGTGAATATTGAGAGTTTTTCTTGATGGAATTTCGATCAGATTATTTGGCAAGATTTTGCCGTATGATGCAACGAGGAAAACGGGGCAGACCTCGACTCCTTCTTTTGTATTGATCTCTTTTATTTTATTAATAAAATGGCTGTCCAATTTTTGTGGATCAAAATAGGTGATGTTTTTTTCTTGAGCCCATTTTTTGACGACATTTGGGGTGAGGATCTGTTTGCGCCCGATTGGTTTGTCGCATGTTGTAACTATGAATTCTGGCAAGAGTCCGAGCTTGGAGAGTTCATCGAGTACAATGACCGAAAGTCTGGATGAGCCAAAAAAAGCAAATTTTGTATTGTTTGAATTGTTCATTTTGTGATTTGCTTAATGGCGAAATTTTGCTTATGTGGAAGATTCCACAGTGTCGTTTTTACTAATTTTTGTTTTGCAATTCTTGTATTTCTTCCTCGGTCATTTCCCAGAGTTCTTTTGCTTTGTCTATGAATAGAACACCATTTAGGTGATCGGTTTCGTGTTGGAAGATTTGAGCCAAGACTCCACTTGCACCACGCTCAACCTTCTCGCCTTTTTCGTTGTAAGCGGTAATGGTAGCGCGAACAGATCTCTTGACTTTGCCGTAGTACCAACGTACGGAGAGGCAACCTTCTTCGACATCTTTCTTTTCTTTCGAAAGCTTCACTATTTCTGGATTGATGAAAACCAAGTCCTCATCACCACCTTTGTAGCCGTGATCCGCTTGGCGGAGAAGTTTGCCTTTTACGACGAAGATGCGCAGTGGTATGCCGATCTGGGGTGCTGCTAGGGCAATGCCGTCTTTCTGACTATCCATCGCTTCGATCATATCAGCGATGATCCGATTGAGTTTTTCTGTTCCTATATCAGAAAGTGGCACGTCTTTTGCCTTGTCACGTAGTATAGGTTGTTCTTTTTGGACTATGTCGATCATGGGGAAACTATAACAGACAAATGGTTGTTTGGGAAATTATTACCGAGGTGCAACCTCGGCATCTTCTGTAATGCAGATGTTTTATGTCTTTATAATTTGACGACTTCTTAGACACGTCTACTTGAAAAGATATAACTTCTGTGATTTAATAAATTTGAACTTCAAAAGAAAGTAGACCTTTGAAAGAGATCATTGGTATCGTGTCGGGCATGCTGGTATTTGCTAGCATCATTCCCTACATTGTTCGTATCATACAGGGGAAGATCAAGCCGAACATTATTGGCTGGTCTTTGTGGACGTTGGTTGGATTTACACTGTTGATCACCTACAAGGGTTCTGGGGCCGAGTCAAATATCTACCCCGCAATTTTTGGTTTCCTTAACCCTTTTGGTGGTTACCGTGTTGTCGATTATGAAGAGGGGTACGTTGGGTCGGCTCACCAGAGTTGAGTGGGGGGTGTGTGATGGTCTGTATTGTTGCCCTTGCACTCTACTTCTATGCAAGTGGTGAAAAACAACTGGTGACGTATGCTTTGTACATCAGTCTGGTGGCGGATTCGGTTGCTGCTATACCGACACTCATACAGAATACGAAGCGACCAGAAGATGATCGTCCTTTTGAGTGGGGAATGTTTGCTATCGCATATGGTTTGGGAGCATTTGCTTCGCCGGAATTTACACTGGCGAATCTGATACTTCCGGTCTATATGTTCCTCACTGGAGGATACATTGCAATTGTGCTGCTGATGTACCGGATCAAGCACAATATACCCAGAACCGAATGGATTTAGGACCCTCTCTAGATAGGGGTCCCACAACTGCACCAAGTAACATATGTGAAAGGTGCGGTTTTTTGCTATTATAAGACAATTAGGTTCCGGTAATTTAAATACTATGAATGGCAAAATGAAAAGATACGAAAAAAAGGTAATGAAAGTTCTTAATGAAAAAGGTTTTGTTATAAACGATAAGGACAGGGAACTAATAAATGCAAGACTGAATAATGGCCGAAGGTATTTTTTCTTGTTAGCCAATAGAAAAGAGGGTGAGCAATTAGTTGAGAGGTTTATAAAAATTCCAGAAAATAATACTAAGAAACTATTATTGCCATTCAAAAGGCAGATTGAGGTTGCAATTTATCTTAAGTCAAAAAATATCATCAATACCAGAGGTGTTATCGAATACAACTTTGATCCAAAAAAAGGTACTCCATTTGTAATAATGGAAACCTTTCCTTCAAACAAGGACAAAATTGGATTTATTGAGAATAACAACGGAGTTGAGTTTTTGACTGAACGAGAAGCTAAGAGAACTATTGATCAGTTAGTTAGTTTTCATAATATTAATGTTCTAGATTTGCCAGATGATCTTCAAAAAATTCTGGTAAAAAACAAAGATGATTTCAAGTCTCTAAAAAGGGAGGTTAATAAATTTTTAAATAAGAAAGTTAAACCAAAAGATTTTGCTGGTCCAGAAATATTTCATAAAGTGTTAGAGAACAGATTGGGTGTTCAGGATTTTAAAAAGAAAATTATTAAGATCTTGAATAGTTGGCAAAATCAAATTGAATCACTCAGTAATGACAAATTATTTTTGATTCATGGAGATATGGCCCCAAATAACCTATATGTATTTGATTCTGGTGATGTTGAATTCCTAGATTTGGAGTGGGTTGGAACTTCTAAAAACGAGGCAATGGCAATGATAAAGGATTTTGGTAATCTACGAGCAAGATCTTGGAAAAGTAAGAACTTTCGAATAGAACTTGATAAAGCTCTACTAGATTATTATAAAAAAGAAAATATGGAAAAGCTTGGTGAAATAATTATTAAGTTATCGATTCTACGATCCTGCATAATGCTCTCAAGCTATTTTGAGAATTATGATTGGGCAAAACAGGAGCTTCCTGATGAGGAAGAAAGACGCATCCAAACAGAACACGATTTGAAAATGATTTTTGAGTAGTGAAGTGAGGTACTTTAGTAAACTAAAGTAAACAAAAAAGCAGATGTCAGATATCTGCAAAACTAACAGTTAAAACATGGGTATAAAAGAAGAGACGAGGAAGGCGTGGTCGAAACCACTAACCCTCCGCGCCGGAATGGAGCTTGTCAGGCTCGGAACTTCAATGGGGTCGCGTACCCCAAAGTTTTTTGCCTACGGTCGTGAGCGGCCGCCCCGTCGGACTCGTCTGAGGCTGATGGTCTTGCGTTTCCCCGCGCTAGGGGTTGCGTTTGACCACGACTCGTCCTTTGTGGATGTCAACACTATGTTAGTGCGACGATACACAACAGCCACACCTGGCCAGACCGTTCTCCGTTGACGGCGGAGATTTAGGCACCCAGATAAACAGTTTCTGGGTCGGCCGCTAGCGACTAATGTCCTTTGGGGATGATTACCCATTGGATGGGACGAAATACCCGTCCCATCATCGCGCGCACCATACTGGACTCAAAATTCAAGACCAATATGGTGCGTGCGAGCTTTAATCAATGTACTTAACTGTAAGTAGTATAGCATACCCATAAAATTTGTCAAGAAAAATTTGCTATTTTGGGAGAAGATTATAAAATAATGGCTATAAATATAGATATTACCGAGGTGCAACCTCGGTATCAAAGCAGACTCTCGGGATTGATTTTGACCATAACATTTGGTGGCAAAGAACGGAGCTTATTGGAGAGCTCAGCGTCCGGCCAAGCGTGACTAGCTACTTTGATGAGTCCGTGGATGACAGACTTACCACGGACAGTCGCTGTAAATGCTGGGAAAATGTCTAGCTCTTGAGGTTCGAGAAATTTTGCAACGTCAGCCATTGTATTTGCAATCTCTTCTTTTTTACCTTCTATTGTTATTTTTATTAAAATAGAAAATGGCGGATAGTTGTATTGTTTACGCTCATCCACGGTCATGCGATAGAAGTCACTCAGATTGCCCTTTAGTCCATATTCGAAAACTTTCTGATCAATTTTTCTAGTCTGTACCAATATCGAACGTGTTGCCTCCGCACGCAATCGCACGAGATTGTACATTATCTTTTCGTGGATTCGGAAATCGGGCAAACTAAAAAGCGAATCCAGAGAAACGATGGCAATATGGTCAATCTTGTCTCCTAGATATTGGAGAGCCAATTCGGTGCCGAGTAGGATACTACCCGGACGACTTTTGAACTTTTCTAATTTTTGATTTATTTCTTTTTCTGTCTTACTCGAATCTGCGTCTAATTTTATTATTTCCACATCTGGGAAATCCTTTTGTATCTCTTCTTCGACTTTGTCTATGCCGATGCCGAGTGGAGTAAGTCTCCAACTGTCACAATGCGAACAATTTTCATTGGCGCTTCGGCGCTCACCACAGATATGACACATAAAATAATTCTTGCCACTTTCGGGACTAGTATGTAATACCACCGTCCTACTGCAGTTCCTACAAGTCACGATGGTACCACAGTCGTCGCAAGCAGTGATCGGTGAGTGACCACGACGTAATGCAAAGATGAAGAGGTGAGTATTCTCGACGTGGTTTCTAGCGATCAGGGCTTTGAGCTCATTTGATAAGACTCGAAAACGACTAGGTGTATTTTCTATTTTTTTTGAATTATTTCGGCTACTATTCTCGGTTATATCCGCATCAGATATTTGACTGGTATTTGGTGCAAAGTCTTTCTTCTCATTTTTCATATCCACAAGAAGGTCTTCGGCGAGAGAGACCGAACGCCATTTGAATGGCGAACCTTCTTCGTAACTTTCATTTTCTACTTGATAAAGAGTTTCGAGACGTAACAAGCTATCGGCTAGATATATAGACTGATGATTTGCTCGAGCAGTTTCAATGAGTGCGTGGCGTATATCTAGATATGGATTCTTTTGCTGGATCCAACCGCGACCATTCTCTCTTTCGATGATGGTCGTTCGGATATCAGATCTCGGTAAAATAGAAAACGATCCTGTAGCAATGATAACAATAGGATGATCGGTCTCAGCTATCATCTTCCATGTACTTGCGACTTTTTTTGGGGTAATGGCGCTATTCAATATATATATGTAACCCTCAATGCCTTTTTCGAGAGCAGAGAAGAACTGATTGCAGTCTTCGATAGTTGGGACATATATGACCACTGACTTTTTGTTGGCAAATTCTTGACGGATGAGACTTCTCCAAGCACTTATCCGATCAGTATCATCACCTTGAACTGCAAAAATTCGACTACCAAATTTATTGTCTATATTTACGTTGACCTTTGTTGGAGCTATTATTTTGCCAATATTATCGAGAATATCATTTGAAACAATTGCATCGATAACTGATCCTGTACTAGTCGAATAATAATTGGCTATCGATTTGCATGAGTGGACAAATGAAGAGGGAAAGAATTTTGTTGATTTTACTTTATCAATTTTCTTTATTTCAAAGGATGCTTTTTTGAGATCGCTCTTTTGATCTTCGACTGATTCGATCTTTGTAACAATAGCAGAGATGTATTTATTCCTAAGTGGCACCGATACAACATCACCGATCGTGATATTGGAACTAGTAAAATAGATCAATTCTTCGGCCACTTTTGAACGTGAGAGGGGAATTACGGTAATGATGTTCATGTCATTATGATAGCTCAAATTTGTATCTATTGAAGTCATTTTTTGCTTTTGAGTATAATTTGACAAACTGTCAATATGTGCATAGTATGTTTTTGGAGATGCAACCTCGTGGTTGTGTCAACGAAAAACTAAGCCTGCCTTCGAGAGAAGGTTGATTCGAGAGAATCGTGTCCGAGAGGACAGAAAGGTTGGTATGAAAAACGCAGATCAGACTAATCCGTTTAATAGCCAAAGGGTTGTAGCGATCGTTGGTTTGCAGATTGGTTGCGAAGTTCCGAAGGTGTTTCGTGGATTTCGTGATGCGTACATTGGCGCTTTGTGCTCCTTTGTCCTGAATCAAGGAAAGCAAATCAATGAAATTGTCATCTTGATAACCCAATTCGAAGAACTTATCCAATCCTCGCCTATTCATGGTTTCAATGAGGTTGTGTGCTATAGGATCGTGCGAGATTTGGTTGCGTGCTTTACAATCGCTTGTCCTCAGTATGTCCACGAACTGCTCGATCAAAGGATGATCACCATTGTGAAGGATGGCGGAGAGAAGACTGGAGGTTCTCGACTCTCGACATCACTATATTGTCAGGCGGCCCTCACTGGTATCGTCAAGGGTTTGTATAAATATTGGTGTCTTGCCAATTTCGACGTTAGTGATTTGTTTTGCACTGCCGGTGAAAAGGTTGGTCAGTGTATTGCGATCGCACACACAAATTCCCAGTTGTGTGATTCGATTATTCCCGAGATGGAGAGCGATCTTGGGAGAGAAGTCGTTGCTATCTCGCATTTGATGTATAACCCTTTCGGCAAGAACTTTCTCACGAGTGTTTGGAAAGGGCTCGGAGAGGATGGTCGTGGAAGGCTCTTCAATCAGCAGTATGCATTGACGAGAGCGATCATCATGGCTTTTGCCGTGCGTCACATTGCAAGCCTGAGCATTTGGGAAAGCATGAATATGATTGTCCCCCCTGAACCGGTTCAACCGTCTTGAGGTAAGTTACCTCTTGGACAGTGTGATTTCGAGGCCCGCGCGCGTCGCGGGCCTTTTTGTTGTTAAAAATGCAGAAAATAGCTAAAATGCAGGGACTAATATTTATGAAAAAGAATTTTGATCAATGGAATGAAAAGAAAAAACAAATTGATAATTCTGATTATCGGGTCAATATTTTATTTGAAAAAACGAAAACCCCTTTCGGGGTTTTCTCGGAGGCTTCGGACGTCGAAGCCAATGTGTGTAGTCAAAGTATAGCAAATGAGATTAGTTTGTCAAACGAATTAAATTATTTGCTATCGAAAGGTGAAATAAGTTATTCTGAAATACCATTAAAATGAACAAAAAAGAAAAATTTATAATACAAGGCTTGGCAGGTGGGCGGATACTCAAGGGAAGAGTGTCTATAAATGGCGCCAAGAATTCGGCTCTGAAAGCCATAGCGGGTGCTATTTTATTTGAAGGAAAAGTGGAGCTCAATAATATCCCCAATACTGAAGATGTTCATACGTTGAATGACATTCTTGTTGATCTTGGAGCAAAGATACAATGGAAAGATAATGATCCAAGTTCAAAGACTTTGTATATTGACGCAAGCACCATCGACAAAACCGATATTAATTGTGAAAAAGCAAAAGTAATGCGAGCGTCGGTTGTCCTTACTGGTCCAATGTTGGCTAGATTTGGCAAGGTATCTTTTCCAGCTCCCGGAGGTTGCGTCATTGGTGCAAGGCCGATCGATCTATTCATAGAAGGTTACAAGAAGATGGGCGCGACGGTACGCCTAGAGGATGAGATCTATTATATAGAATGTCCAAAACTTAAAGAGGCTGAGATTAATTTTGAAAAGATAACGGTTGGTGGCACTGAGACTTTGATGATGGCCTCGGTCCTCAT
>CAYNZR010000003.1:0-5433 GCA_964401785.1 uncultured Candidatus Saccharibacteria bacterium | reverse complement strand
GATATTAGGAGAGAAAAGTAGAACCTACTGAATAGTTGTTTTTTAGACACGCAAAACCTTGCAAGGTTTTGCTCTGATTCGGAAATTTTTTGCTAAAAATTTCCTGCATACGGTCTAAAAAACAACTATTCATCCGGTTCTACGTTTAAATATTGTTGCCAGAAAAAGTCATGTAACACACCTATTCTGAGAGGCTCCGCAGAAATTTTTAGCAAAAAATTTCGAGGATTAAGCCAAAATGTTGCAACATTTTGGCGGCCTCGAAGAATGGGTGTGTGGAATGACTTTTACACGCACTTATCCGTGTAATGTTGAACAAATAGCAGTCTGTGTTAATATCAGCCATATGAGTTTTTTTTCTCCAAAACTTGGAATAGATCTTGGTACGGCAAATACCTTGGTTTTTTTGCCGGGTAAGGGAATAGTCATGAATGAGCCGTCAGTTGTGGCTATTTCACAAACAGAAAAACGCGTGCTCGCTGTCGGCAATGAAGCAAAAGAAATGATCGGACGAACTCCTGATGATATCATTGCATATAGACCGATGCGCGATGGGGTGATCGCTGATTATCACATCACTGAGGCAATGCTCCGATATTTCATCGACAAAGCTTTGGGTAAATTTTCTTTCTTCAAACCTGATGTTATCGTCTCTGTGCCGGCAGGTATCAGTTCGACCGAAAGGCGCGCGGTCATTGAAGCAAGTATTCGAGCTGGTGCCAAGAATGCATATGTAGTCAAGGAGCCAGTTCTTGCAGCTATTGGTGCTGGCATACCGATCCATGAGGCCAAGGGTCATATGGTGGTAGATATTGGTGGTGGTACCACGGATGTTGCTGTCATCTCTCTTGGTGGTATCGTTTCTTCGACTTCAGTCAAATGCGCAGGCAACAAAATGGACTCAGCTATCACGGACTACATAAAGAAGACTTTCAACTTGGCGATCGGAGATCATATGGCAGAAATTATAAAAATAAATATCGGTTCGGCTGTACCACTCGATCAGGAACTTGGAATGATGGTCAAGGGTCGCGATTATATATCTGGTCTTCCTCGCTCAGTAGAAATCAAAACCAATGAAATGGTCAAGGCCCTCTCAACTCCTCTTCGAGAAATGATCAAAGCGATCCGCGATGTCTTGCAGGAGACACCGCCTGAGCTCGCGGCAGATATTATTGATCAAGGTATAATTTTGACTGGTGGATCTTCGATGTTACGCAACTTGCCAGAGCTAGTATTCAGGAGAACGGGTGTAAAGGCGCAACTTGCAGACGAGCCTTTGCTTTGCGTGGTCAAGGGTACTGGTATTGCGCTCGAGCACCTTGATGTTTACAAGAAGGCGATGATTTCGAAGAGGTAAGTTTCAAATTTAAAATTTAAATCTAACCCAGTAGGTGATTTTACTAAATCAAATCTAAAAAAGCCAAGTCGATCTCAGATTTACTATAAAGAGTGATGAAGGTGTCTCACATATGTAATATGTAATCATATGCAAAAAACAAAATTAGAACTCAATAATTTGGAATATAATGCCTACGGTCTCACTGGTGATGCGTCTGTAGCTGATTCTCTCGTAGAAGTACTCGAAAGTGATTTTGATGTTCACAAAGAGGGCAATCAAGATTTTTTCTATGGCAAATATGACAATCTGACTATTGATGATGCGCGGAGTATAAAAAAGATGCACGAGTCGAGACCGGTCACTGCACAAGGTAAAAAGATTTTTATCATTGTTGCCAATAATATAAATACTGAGGCACAAAATGCTCTTTTGAAACTATTGGAAGAGCCGGCTTCTTATGCTTATTTTTTTGTAATTATTCCGCAGTCGGGATTGTTGTTGCCTACGGTTCGCTCGCGACTGCATTTCATTCAAAGTACTAGAAAGGGATCAAAAAATGATGACGTTGAGGATATAGTAAATGATGTGGTTAATTTTATAAAAACAAATAAAGTCAAAAGGTTAGAAATAGTAAAAAAGATTGCCGAGGATATTTCAAAAGAGAAAAAGACCAAGCAGTATGCAATAGATTTTGTAAATGAAATTCAAAATCAGATCCGTGGTGAGGGAGGTCAACATCAGGGTACTTCTGGTCCAGATCCGGTCAAATCAATGTCGTCTCTCGAAGCAACGCAGATTGCTCTAAAATACTTAAATGATCGCGCACCGTCGGTAAAAATGTTATTGGAGTATGTGGCTTTGAATGTGTGAGTCATAACTGGTAAGAGTCAGATATCAATTACTCAAGAAGAGAGAGGTTTTTTCTTTTTTTGTGCAACTTGCGTATGATTTGTCCGAGTTATTGGTTAACACGCTATTATCTGCCTTAGTACCTAATAGACTGACGCACCAATCGCATACTCGTTGTCACAAAAAAAGAAAAAACCTCTCTCTTCTTGAGTTCAAATATTGTCTTTTGCAATAAAAAAGGCGCCACATGTTGCGAGTAAGCGGCGCCTCCGATCTAATATTTTTCAGGTATCTTTATCTCCTTCCGTTGGTTTTCTGACTCGCCACTCCAGACTTCGTCGGTGGGGTTGACAGCCCCTACTAAGTGCCCTCTCATCAGAAACATGGCAATTTCTGACTAGCCAGCACATCCCGATTTTCAGACGTCTTTCCCCGCTCAAGGGGTGGAGTTGGCTGATCTATGAGTATTGTATACTATTATTGAAAAATAGTCAATACCACTCATTTTATTATCAATTTATGTGCTATAATCAAATAAATTACAAAATAATTACAAAAACATGGCTTACGACTTCAATCCTTTCAAAAAACAGCTCGGAGGTACCGATGAGTGGCTCAAAAAAGAGTTTAGTCAGATTCGTACAGGTCAGGCATCACCTCAAGTCTTGGATAGTGTAAAGGTAGAGATCTTCGGTGCGCCAATGTCCATAAAGGAACTTGCCAGTGTTACTATCGAAGGTGCTCGATCTCTACGTATCTCACCTTGGGACAAGAGTCAGACAAAGGAGATAGAAAAAGCTATCACAGTTGCCAACCTCGGCCTCTCGATCGTCGTTGATGATCAAGGGCTCCGAGTGATGTTCCCAGAGCTCACTGCTGATAGACGAAAAGACATTGCAAAGATGGCAAAGGACAAACTCGAAGATGCAAAAAAGCAGGTGCGAGGTCATAGGGATGTAGTGATAAAAGATCTCCAAAACAAAGAGAAAGAGGGTGGCTACGGCAAAGATGAGATTTTCCGTCTCAAAAATGAGACTCAAAAACTTGTTGATGATGCCAACAAAAAGTTAGACGAACATTATTCGCGAAAAGAAAAAGAGATCTTAGGCTAAAAGGCAAATAGATGACGACTATCATTTTTATTATAGTTCTTGCGGTACTCATTTTCGTTCATGAACTAGGGCACTTTGTATTTGCTAGGATGAACAAAATACGAGTTGATGAATTCAAAATAGGATTTGGTCCACAGATATTCTCTTGGAAGAGAGGTGAGACCAAATACGGTCTAAATCTGATTCCGTTCGGTGGCTATGTCAAGATTCATGGTGAAAATCCAGATGAGGAATCTACGCATGGCAAGGACAAAGATAGAAGTTTCGTGAACAAGAGGCCTTGGCAACAACTCATAGTCTTGGTGGCTGGAGTTTTCTTCAATTTTATCTTTGCTTGGCTATTATATGTTTGTATTTTTGTATCAGGTGTGACAGCTGATCCTCGGGGCTTCGACATATACAAAGATCATTTTTCCAATCAGAGAATTTTGATTACCGAAGTCAGTACAGATTCTCCTGCGGAAAAAGCCGGCTTCAAAAAATATGACACTATCGTCGGTATTGGCACAAAAAACTATATGACTATCGAAGGTATTCAATCAGTAATAAATGAAAGTGAAGGTCAAAAGCTGACAATACAAATAAAAAGATCAGACAAGATTGAGTCGATAGATGTTGTTCCTGTAAGTGGCTTAGTAGCAAATAGATTTGCAATCGGTGTTGCTATGAGTGAAGTTGTCGACATCAAGCTACCGTTCTTCACGGCTATATATGAAGGTTTGCACTATACAGGTTTCATGATTAAGGAGACCGTTATAGGACTATATGATTTCTTTGGAAATATTTTCAAGGGTCAGGCTGATTTTGCTTCGGTATCAGGTCCTGTTGGTATCGCTGGAGTAGTCGGAGATGCGGCTGAGATGGGCTTCACTTATTTACTTTTGATTACTGCTATAATCTCTATCAATCTTGGGGTTATCAATCTGATTCCATTTCCCGCTTTGGATGGAGGTCGAGCATTGTTTGTAATAATTGAGAGTATAACAAGGAAAAAGATGGCCCCTGTTTATGCAAATTGGATGAATACGATAGGGTTCATTTTGCTTATGACATTGATGGTTGTTGTAACTTACAAAGATATTGTTAAAATACTCAAATGAAACAAACCCAATTATTTACAAAGACAAGACGTGAGGGTCCAAAGGATGAAGTAGCAAAAAATGCTGAGCTATTGATACGAGCAGGTTTTATAAACAAAGAGATGGCAGGCGTTTATTCCTTTTTGCCTCTTGGACTTAGGACTTTGAATAAGATAATGGATATTATTCGAGAGGAGATGAATGCTATCGGTGGTGAAGAAGTACTTCTAACCTCATTACAAGAAAGAACAAATTGGGAAAAGACAGGTCGATGGAGTGATGAAGTTGTCGACAATTGGTTCCGCACAAAACTCAAAAATGGCACTGAGCTAGGATTGGCTTTCACCCACGAAGAACCTTTGACCGCTCTTATGCGTGATCATGTGAGATCGTTTCGTGATCTACCTCGCGCTGTCTACCAATTCCAGACAAAATTTCGAAATGAAGAGCGAGCCAAGTCGGGCATTATGCGTTCGAGGGAATTCATCATGAAAGATTTGTATTCTTTCAATGTCGATGAGGCTTCCCATCAAGATTTTTATGAAAAAGCAAAGAAGGCTTATGTCAGAATTTTTGATCGTTGTGGTATCGGAGGTGAGACCTATGTAACTTTTGCTACCGGCGGTTCATTTTCGAAATATTCACATGAATTTCAAGCCGTTACTGATGCTGGTGAAGATACTATATATGTACACGAAGGCAAGAAAATAGCAGTCAACAAAGAAGTATTGAATGATGAGGTGTTGAAAGATCTGGGTATACAGAAGTCAGACCTCAGTGAAAAAAAGGCAGTTGAAGTAGGAAATATTTTTAGCCTCGGTACAAAGTTTTCGGATGCCATTGGTCTAAATTTCAAAGATCAAGCGGGTATCAATAAGCCAGTCATTATGGGAAGTTATGGCATTGGTCCAGCACGCCTCATGGGTACGATCGCTGAGATTTGGTCAGATGAAAAAGGTCTGGTATGGCCAGAGAATGTTGCACCATATGCAGTTCACCTTGTGGCTTTGTTCAACGAAAATGGTGAGGTGAAAAAAGCGGCAGATGAACT
>CAYNZR010000002.1:22511-31474 GCA_964401785.1 uncultured Candidatus Saccharibacteria bacterium | reverse complement strand
ATCCAAACACGCAAAAAATGGCTATAACCGGTTATCCACAGATTTCATAGCCGAACGGCGGAGGCATGTTTCGCTAGCAAGCGAAACAGCCGAGCCGGTGACCAGCCCGAACGAGCGGGTAGCGATTGAGAGGTGAGGTCGACTCCTCGTAATGATAGATATATCAGTAGTTTTCTGCAATAATGTAGTACATGAAAGATCTCAAAATATTATTTACAATTATTATTATCACAATCATCGGCTATTTTGCATTTTCTACACAACGAACAGTTGCTCCACAAGATGATTCTCAATTTGGCTCGACATCTTTATTGTCTTTAGACAAAGCGCGTAGTTTGGTCATAGAAAAATGGGGAGATTGTCGGGCGATAGATTGTGCAGACTTAAATGTTATCACCTACTCGAGAGGTGGTGTATCATATATTGTTGCTATATATTCTGGCCTTAAAGATGATTCCGTTTCTGCTATACGTAAGATTGCTCCAATGAAATATGTAAAAGATAGTTGGCTTTTTGGAGAAGTTAATGAGACTTACAAATGTTATGAGGGGAGGGGACATGAGGATTTCTCTGTGGAGAAGTGTTTATAATGAATATCGGTAGTATAATGATAAAAACATCATGATAGTATGAAGACTTTTCCCTATAAGTATTTTCGATTGACTCTAAGACTAAATATTCTTTTATTCTTTTTCACTGTATCTTGCGCGATTTTGCCTAATATTGTCTTTGCTTCTATTACGACAAATATTATCGGAGCGTGGCAATTTGAAGAGGGTACAGGCACGACTATCAATGATCTAAGTGGCAATTCAAATACAGGTACTATAAGTGGAGCAACGTGGGTGAGTGGTAAAGTTGGTGGTGGAGTGTCTTTTGATGGTAATACCAACTACGGAACTTTTTCTCTTACCGGATTTGGTAGCGATTTTTCTGAAGGTACGATATCGATGTGGGTCAATGCAAATTGGAATAATTCCACCTCCGAAACCTTCCTCCATATATATGTTGATGCTCAAAATTACATTTCAATCTCGAAATCAAATTTTAACAATCTATTGTGGAGGTACAGTGCAGGTAACACTCTAGAACAAGGATCAAAAGCGATGACTGATCCAAATGGTTGGCATATGTTATCAATGACTTTTTCTAAGTCGGGAGAAGTTGTTAAATTCTACTATGATGGTGCCTCTGGAGCGTCCGATAGTACAACATTAGGTACTTGGGTTGGAACGCCATCTGTCAGGTATTTGGCGAGGAGTACGGCAGATTATGGTGAAGCAATTATTGATGATGTACGCATATATAACAGAGTACTTAATTCTACTGAAATCTCAGAATTATATACGGCAGGTAGTAGTGTAACAGCACCAGCTATTTCATCTATAAGTTCTTCGGCTGATTCTACTATAGCGACAGTATCTTGGGTTACTGATAAGGTTTCGAGCTCAACTGTCAATTATGGTCTTACATCTGGATATGGTCTTTCTACAAGTTCAAATTCTTATGTACTTAACCATTCTTTGGGACTTACTGGCCTTTCTCCTTCGACAACCTATCACTATCAAGTCGTGTCTGGTGATCCCAACTACAATCAGCAATCATCGTCAGATTACACTTTTACTACTTCTGCTCTTGATGTTACGGCCCCAACAATATCAAGTGTAGCCAGTACCTCTTCGCAAACAATTGCGACTTTTTCGTGGACAACCAATGAATCGGCAACTTCAAAAGTAGCTTATGGTCTAAGTAGTGGAAACTATACATCTTCTTTGTATAGCGGAACATTAGTAACTAGTCATACACTAACTGCTTCAAGTTTGACTGCTGGTACAAGATATTATTATGTCGTTGTATCTGGTGATTCATCTCAAAATATAGCAACATCTTCAGAATATATTCTTACTACTGCTTCGATTCCGACATATTCGGCTGGTGGTATTACTATTGAGGCAGAAGATTCTGAGATAACCTCAACTTTTGTTGAAAATGGTACTTATGTATCATCTTCAGTAGCAACCACCGATCCGGATAATAGTGGCACTATGACATTTTATTTCAATGTATCCGATACAGACAATTATGTAGTTGATATGCTCGTTGATGCAGGTTTTGATTTTAATGTCTATGCAAGCGTAGATGGTGATGCTCCTACTCAAAGTTATTTTACTGGAGAGGCGACAAATGGATATGAATGGAGAAATTTGTATTGGTCTGAGTCTAGTACTGGTCTTCAAACTTTGTCCCCAGGAAATCATACTTTGGTTATTTATGGTGGAACCGCAAATATAAAATTTGACAAGGTAAGAATAGAGAAGATGAGCGAGCAAGTCTCACAGGATTTCGCTGCTCCATCAGGAACAGTTTCTGGAAGTATTGCAATAATGAATAATGGTTTGGATGTGTCACAACAGACAAGAAGTGGTTGTTATTATACTTCACCTTATTATGTTTGTGGTATTCGCACAGGACTTTCGAAACTTGATATGGTAGTAAACTTGACAAAGACCTTGAGTTCGGGAACGTATTACGTCTTTGTGAAGGGAACTTCAGCTGGTGGATATAATGTAAGTATTGCCAATGCTTCGACTAGTGTTGTTGTTCCAAATTCATCGGATGAAGATGGTGTATGGACATCTTTGGGAAGTGTCACAACGACTTCAGATACGAATTATGTTGTAGTTACTACAAATAGAACAGTTGGAGGCGTTACAACAGAAAATGCTCTACTTTATGGTATATATATTACCGATGATCCAAATGTGATGGTTTCGGATACAGATGTTGTAATAAACTCACTTTATCCTACTGTGATGGATGATAGTACTGCCAATAAGGGTAACCTCGTTCAAAATAGTGGTTTTGAAGTTGGTGTTTTTGGTGATTGGTCAATTACAAGTAGAACGTCTGCCACCCAAGGGGTTTATCATTTTGTTCCATTTAGTGATGCGTGGGATCAAACAGTTTCATATAGTGGGACGTCTAGTATGCGACTAGTAAAAAATCGTGTTGGAACAACGACAAATCAGATATACCAGATCATCTACTCAAAACCATATCATCTCAATCCAAACAAAAAATACACATTATCTTTTTGGGCAAAGACATCGACTGGGCAGACCGCTTCTATGACCTATGGTTTGGTAAATAGTTATACTGATACCAGAAAAATAGATACTACAGGTACAGTTACAAGTACGTGGCAGAGATTTAGTGTTACTGGTTATGCTTTGCAATACCCTTCTTCTGATTACAAAATAAAGATTTTTGTAAGTGGAGGTGATACCAGTGTATGGATCGATGATATGCAATTAGAAGAGGGGTTGATCTCCAGTTACGAATCGTCTCAGACAGTTGAGTTGGGATTACATACGGACAAGGAAGGAAATATATTTTACAATGATGATACTCTCTCAGGTTCGATGAAAGTTTACAATTCTTCAGCAAATGCCGTTTCAAAAACAATTTACTATGAGGTTTATGATTACAAAAATAACATAGTAAAATCATCCAATTTCAGTGTTTCGCTTTCTCCAAATGAGATAAAAACAGAGACAGTTGATCTCGATACGTCAAAACTCGGTGCTTTTCGAATCATATATTGGGTTTCTGGTCAGAACCAGAGCGATAAAGAGATGACATACTCAATAATACCTAGACCGATAGCAGGAAGTGCAACAGCATCGGTTATGGGAACACATACAAATATCTCTGATTATCAATTGGATCTCATAAAGAGAATGGGAATCGCTAATGGAAGAAGTCTGAGTACGGCTGATTTTTTCAGATGGTATTTTATTGAGCCTACCGAAAATAATTTCAATTGGTATGACGATGTTATAACTCAAATATACAATAGTGGTGTTAGTCTATTGGGTACACTTGATATATATTCTGTACCCAGCTTTGCAGTAGAGGGAAATGGCTATCCAAATTTGACCAAATGGGGGAACTACGTTCACAAAACAGTTGATCATTACAAAGCCTGGGTCAATTATTGGGAAATAGAAAATGAACCAAACTTTCATTGGTCTGCTTCTTATTATGCACAAATGTTGAAAACTGCAGTTGACGAGATAGAGTCTGTCGATCCAACTGCAAAAATAGTAGCAATGGGAGGAACACCTTATAGTTTTATGCAAGATGTGGTTACAAGTCTAGAGTCACAGTATCCAGCGTGGGATTGGAGAGCGCATATAGACGCCTTTTCTACACATGCTTATCCAGGAGGTACGCCAGCTGAAACTGTAAGTACAGAAATAATCACTCCATATTCTATGCCTGTATGGAATACAGAGACTGGTGTCTGGGATTTTGGATCATTTGTTGGTCCTTATTCTAGATACGCTGTGATAGGGGAGCAGATATATCCGTTCAAAGATGCAGAAAATTATTATAGAAATTCACTAAAAAAGCCCGAAGCAGTTGTTCAAAACTTTGTAAAAAGTATTGGTGCTGGCATGACAAAATATTACTATTACGATTCAAGAATTACGGACTCGCCTTTTTCAAGTCAACCGACATTCATCAATGTCGATGATAGCGTCTCTTTCAAAGGTATAGCTTATGCAATTGCTGGAAATTTCATTGATTACTCGACAACATGGGGAGATCTCGGTATTGATTCTCAAGTTCATGCTTATTTATTCGAAAGAAATAGCATCCCTACGCTTGTTATTTGGACAAAAGATTTGAGTAACAAAAATTTGACAACCGCACTTACGTCTTCAAATTATCATGTCTATGATCTTATGGGTAATTCTGTAACAGTTCAACAGGGAGTTTTTCCGATCGGTAGGACACCAATGTATATAGTAGGTGAGGGTATATCTACTTCAACATTTCGCTCGGCTATCATTGCGGGAACATTGTCTTCTAGATCCGACTCAACAAAGCCAAATGTTGTCATAGCTAACGCTCCTAGAGATGTTGTTGATGACAATGTTAATGACAATATAAGAATAACTTGGTTTGCTGTCGATGAGACATCGTCACCAGAGGCGGGTGATCTAGACGAGGAGCAAACAGTATCATCGGTTGGTACAAATCCAAATGCTTTGCTTTATTCCTATCGTCTCCAACCATCTTTGACTTGGTCATCTTGGTCTGCGAATACCGTAGTAGATTACTCAAACTTAGATCAAGGGGCATATACTTTTGACGTTAGGGCAAAGGATGAAGCGGGTAATATTTCTGATACTGTAAGTAGATCTTTTTCTGTTGGATCTGATGCGGTAGCTCCTGTTATTTCATCTATATCATCTGGTAGTTTGTCGACTTCTGGAGCAACTATAACTTGGACAACAGACGAAGTTTCAGATTCCCAAGTAGAATATGGTATCTCGAGCTCATATACATCATCAACTACGCTCAATACTTCTATGGTGACATCTCACTCTGTAACGCTATCAGGTTTGTCTGCATCAACCTTGTATCATTATCGGGTTGTATCAAAAGACGCATACAATAATACTGCATATTCAAGTGATCAAACATTTACCACTTCATCAAACTCATCGAGCGGTTCATCTTCTGATGGTGGAGGGGGAGGAGGCGGTGGAGGCGGAGGAGGTGGTGCTATAGGTTGGACAATTTATCCAAGTGCAACATCTACAACCTATTTATCTACGACAACAAATCCGCTTTTAGTTAACTGCATCAATACTGTCGTGACTTCCGGTTTTGTTTTTTCTCGGGATTTATATCAAAATATCAAAGGTGATGATGTTCGTGAACTTCAAAAATTCCTTAATAATAGCGGATATACCATAGCTATTTCTGGTGACGGCTCGAAAGGTAAAGAGACTACTTATTTTGGTCCTGCAACAAAACAAGCCCTCATAAAGTTTCAAAATTTCTATTCTGCTTTTGTTTTGAAACCATCAGGACTAGTAGTTGGAAATGGTTATTTTGGAAAAGCAACGCGTGCCAAAGTAAATGAATTAAACAAAAAAAACAGTGCAGTGGTTTGTGCTCCTGTTGCAACAAAGACCACTAGTCCTGTGACAGTATCAAAATTTGTCGTATTTTCTAGAGATCTTACAGTTGGAAGTCGCGGGGAAGATGTTAGGAATTTGCAAAAATTATTGAATACCAATGGTTTCATTATTACACCTTCAGGAGATGGTTCTCCTGGAAGGGAGTCTGATTATTTTGGTAATTTGACACAAAAAGCTCTAGTTAGATTCCAGATAGCAAACAATATATCTCCTGCAATTGGCTATTTTGGCCAAAAAACAAGAGCTCAAATATCAAAATATATAAAATAAAGTATAGTTTTTTTATTATATATGTTAAAATTGGAATATGAAAAAAGCAAAAAATCGTGGTTTTACGCTTATTGAGTTATTAGTAGTTATTTCGATTGTCTCAGTCTTGTCATCGACTGTACTCGTTGCTCTCAATGGAGCAAAGATGAAAGGTCGTGACGCTATGAGGATCACTCAGATAAAAGAGGTTCAAAAAGCACTGGCCTTGTACTATCTCAATCATGGTGTTTATCCAGACAACTCTGTTGCCCCAGCATTTGACGAAAGTATTCCAAGAAATTGGGTAGACATGATCACTCCACTGAATAATGAAAATTTAATTAAAGCTACCATCTCACAAGAGTCCGTTCCAAAATCACTTGCTCTCATAAATATTGCTCTTGCTGCCGTTGGGGGTGGGCCAGTTTATTATGGTTGTTCCATCCAAGATCCTCTATACAAGACAGCTACTGACTACCAATACAGCTACGGTTATGTTGTCTCTGCAGACAAAAAAAGTTACAAAATACGATTTTATCTAGAGGGTTCAGCATTACTCAGTAATTCCGTGACGGGAACATTTTTGGATGCCAACACTACGGGGCAGACAGCTTGTGATTCTGCACAAGGTTATTATTGTGTCGGTTCGACATTGTAATATTATCTCTAGTCATAAAGTGCGAAATTATGCTTTTGTAAGTTTTTTGTTTATCTTGGTTTTGATGATAGAATAATTGCAATGAATTTAAGAATTGCTGGAAATTTTTTTTGCCTTGGAATTTTTGTTGGCCTCTTTTCTTTTTTTGTATTGCCGTTGGAGATGCAGGCTGCAGTACTTAGTGATACTTTCAATGATACAAATGGTTTGGCGCTTTCTAGTCACACTAGTGATTCTGGTCATACATGGTCAAAAGCTAGCAACTGGAGTGCTGGTGAGGTGACTATTTACAATAGTGGTTCTGGAACTCATACAATATATTCTTCAACTGCTCAGCCGGCAATCTTATATCTATCAAACTGGACTCCTGCTGGGACTGATTATAGTATTTCCGCACCTTTGTCTTTCCTAACCGATGTTGGAGACAATCCTGGCGTGTTTTTGCGTGCTTCGAGTGATGGTAAGTATGGTTATATAGTGATTTACAATAGAGTCAGTCACGCTTTTCAAGTCTACAAAGAGCTAAATGGAGTCTTGGGTACTGCTGTTGCGTCATACAACTATGCATGGGCTAGCGGATCGCCAACATTTGTTGCAAAAGTTGTTGGAGTATCAACGCCAATTATTACAGTTACTGTAAATGGTACAGATGTAATAACTTATACCGATACAACTCCTTCAGCTCAACTTCAGGTAGGAGGACAAGCAGGTATTTGGTTTTCTGGTAGTGCAGCGGTCAATGGCACAACAGGCGTTCATATTATTTCTGTAACGACTGCCGATATAGTCGAGATCGTGCCACTATCAATAAGTAGTATAAGTCTAACTTCAGCAACTCCGACAACATTCAATCTGTCTGTAACAGCGTCAAATGGAACATTATCGTATACATATCAGTGGTATCGATCTAGTACAGGTGGGTTTACTGCAGGATCAACTTATGCAATTGCCGGAGCTACCAATAGCACACTTTCTGATACGCCACCGTCGAATGGTCCTTGGTTTTATAGAGCAGTCGTCACCGATACTGGAAATTCGACTGCAACAACGTCGATTCTTGGTTTGACATTACAAAACCCGACAATAACTAATAACTCAGTTGTTGATTCGATGTCGTCGAACTTCAGTATACTTGCTATTGGCGACAGTATAACTTATGGCAATGGTTTATCTGCTGGTCAAGATCCTCCATCAAAGATGGATACTGCTCTCACTTCTATGTATGGTACAAGGTCTGTAAATGTGCTAAATCAGGGTCACAGTGGTTCAAAGACTGCCGATTGGTTATCTGGAGCTGGTTCTGGATATTTAAATACTGCTATATCTGCAGCTCAATCTGCTAGTCCGGCAGCGACAGTTGCAATAATTATGTTGGGAGCAAACGATGCAGCTACATCAAATCATGTCTCTTCGACTACTTATATTTCTAACATATCAAGTATTATTAGTAGTCTATTTTCAAATGGTTTTACGAAAGTTATTATCAATTATCCTACTTATATTCCAGCAGGAGCAAATAGCAATGCTACCGATGAGACAGCCACGAATCTGACAAATCAATACATGGCAAAATTGGATACCATAGTAAACGGTACGACTATTGTTGCGGGTGATAAAGTTGCATACGGTTATTTTCAAGATTACCTTACATCATTACAAGCAGATCAGACTCACCCCAATGCAAATGGCGCTCTTGCTCTAGGCAATATGTGGGCAACAGCCACTGCAAAGGCTATAGGACTTTCTCTCACAGCCACCACATCTATAAGTGGTCAAGCCAATGTAGCATCAGCATCAACAACCCTTATGCTCGAAAATTGGGCATCTATCGGTACTCAGACTATCACTCTAACAAGTAGCAATAGTTCAGATACTTTTGTTACTTCAAACGGCTATAGTGGTACTGGGTCAGTTGTGGTCACTATGGCAACTGGTACATCATTGTTTTCTTACAAGATAACTCGTTCAAGTATAGGAACAAGTAATATTACAGTAACAAATGCACAAAATTGGACGAACCCTTCTACATTGGTCTATATAGTTCCAGATAATGTAGC
>CAYNZR010000002.1:0-22411 GCA_964401785.1 uncultured Candidatus Saccharibacteria bacterium | reverse complement strand
CACCAACACCTACTCCCACACCAACACCTGAACCGACTGTAACTCCAACAGTGCAGACCTCGAGTTCAGGTAGTTATTCTAGATATTATGCAAACTTGTATCGCTTACCAAATTATTCAAATTTGTTGACTCAAAATGTTCAAACGACAAACTATATAGATCGAGATTTGTCGATTGGTAATACTGGAGATGATGTTAGGAGGCTCCAAGAGATTTTGATCAAGGGTGGCTATCTTGATGAGGGCAATAATACCGGATATTTTGGACCTCTAACCAAGAATGCTTTGGCAACTTATCAGCTTGAGCATGGTATATATCCAGCTTCAGGAAATTTTGGTCCACTTACGAGAGCGTCCATATTCAATGTTAATAAATCAAACACTGATAATGTTGGAAAAAAATATCTTGCAGGAACATTGGAGTTTGGATCAGTTGGCGATGAAGTTAGAACTTTGCAAAGGATACTCGCCTCCATTTCCAGTATATATCCAGAAGGGGTGATTTCGGGTTATTTCGGAGAAAAGACTCTTTCTGCTGTCAAAAAGTTTCAGCTGGAATACAAGGTAATATTGTCGGAACAGGATGCAGGATATGGTGTAGTCGGTCCAAAGACTCGATCAAAACTAAATGAGTTCGTAAAATAATTTTAAAACAAAAAAGGCGCCGAGGCGCCTTCTTTGAAACTTTATTAGTTGTGCAGATCTATCTCCAAGCACCGATAATAGCTCCACCTATTGTGAGAACGACTAGATTGTTTACGACATCTATGAGAAATAGGGTGAAGTTGTCTCTTTTCCAGATAAGAGCAGATAGGGAAGTGGGCAGGATGAATCCGAGCCAAGCCAATAGACCCAAGAAAGCTCCGTCGGTACTCGTACGAACCTCAGCCATGCTGATGAGGAACGCGAGGGCAGAAAAAGTTATAACTGAGAAAATAAATTGAATGACATAGGACTTGATAACCCCAAACTCTTTTATTGATTGTGGGTCGATGTGTCGTCCTTCCATCCATTCTTTACCAAACAAGAAGGGTGAATACCAAAGTGAGCCAATACCAAAACTGACTAAAGATGAAACAATGATAGGTAAGATATTTATTTGCTCCATAAATTTGAATTAATATATAATCATTCCGTATGATAGAATGCTAGCATAACTTAAAACAATGAAAAAGAAGCAATCAAATTTATCCAGTTTTGTCTTTATCGGTTTTGTTGGCTTGATTGGATTAATTTTACTTTTGCAATATCTCTATCAAAACAAGAAAATACCAAATCTAGATGAATATTTAAGTACTAATATTATAAATGAGGGCGAAACGGTTATTCAGGCACCAAATGGTTTGATCAAGGTTGAAATTGCCACTTCTTCTCAAGCTCTTGAGAGGGGGTTAAGTGGTCGAATATCATTACCTACAAATGAGGGTATGCTCTTTGTCTTCTCAGAAGCTGCTGCAAGGGGATTTTGGATGAGAAATATGAGTTTTCCTATTGATATTATTTGGATTAACAAAAATAAAACTGTTATTGGTGTGGCTCAGAATATAGATCCTGATACATATCCAAATATCTTTTTTCCACCTGGCCCAGTCAAGTATGTTCTCGAATTGAATGCAGGATATGCAGAGAAAAACGGCATTGCCTCTGGTACCCCTCTTACGTTTACAATTTAATTGTGATGTAAATCATTGTCCACAGTTTTTTTAGTTTCATTTGGGATGTACAATGTGACTAAGCAAACAAATTTATTTTTCGGTCGATACGAAAAATAAAATTAAGTAAGTTAAAAATTTATAAGTTATAAGTTTTCGCATCGCCTGCGTAACCATATGCCAAAAAAGAAAAAATCAGCCGTAAAATCGGCAAAGGCTCCTTCTATCCCTACGATTATAAAAAGAGATGGTCGTATTGTTCCTTTTGATCTAGAAAAGATCGTAAATGCGGTCTGGAAAGGTATGACATCGGTTGGAGAAGGTTCCATCGAAGAAGCTCGAGTTGTTGCAAATCAGGTTTATTCTGAGTTAATAAGAATCAAGCGCAAGTTTAACAACTTCGTTCCGACGGTGGAAGGTTGTCAGGATATAGTAGAACAAGAACTGATGCGAGCTGACTATGTCAAAGCTGCAAAACATTATGTTTTGTATCGTGAAGAGCGCGCAAAATTGAGATCACAAGGAGTCGAAGTCCCAGAGAATGTCCGCAAACTCGCAAGTGATTCTCAGAAATATTTCAGAAATGCTCTCGGTGAATTTGTATATTATCGATCATATTCACGCTGGATTGATACTGAAGGTCGCAGAGAGACGTGGATTGAGACTGTAGATCGATATATGGGATTCATGAAGGAAAATGTTGGCAATAAACTCAAAGATTCAGAATACAAAGAGATTCGAGAAGCTATTTTGAGTCACCAAGCGATGCCGTCGATGCGACTACTTCAGTTTGCTGGCAAAGCTGCAGCAACGACGAATGTTTGCGCATACAACTGTTCATTCATTGCTCCAAAATCATTCCAAGATTTGGCAGAGATAATGTATATCTCTATGTGCGGTACTGGAGCAGGTTGGGCAGTAGAAAGTGCCAATGTAGAAAGTTTTCCTCAGATCATGATGCAGACTGGAGAGAAATTACCAACACATGTTATACCAGACAACAAAGAAGGCTGGGCAGATTCACTCACTATAGGTATGGAAGCTTGGGCTTCTGGTAAGGATATCGATTTTGACTATTCACAATTGCGACCTGAGGGTGCAAGGTTGAAGACCATGGGTGGCAAATCATCTGGACCAGCGCCTCTTATGAGACTTCTTACATTTGCACGACAGGTGATGATGGCAAGACAAGGTAAGAGACTCAGAACTATCGATCTTCACGACATTATCTGTATGATAGGTGATTGTGTTGTCTCAGGAGGTGTAAGAAGGAGCGCCATGATTTCGTTATCTGATCTTAGTGATGAACTGATTCGCGATGCAAAGAAAGGCGCCTTTTACATGACTCATCCACATCGTGCTTTGTCGAATAATTCCGCTGTGTATATCAACAAACCAAGCAATGAAGAATTCCTAAAAGAGTGGATGGCCCTCATAGAGAGTAGATCTGGCGAAAGAGGTATATTCAATCGTGGTTCACTTGCTAGTACTTTGCCTGAACGCAGAATAAAAGTTCTAAAAGAATACAAAGGTTATTTCGATCAGACAGGCAATCACATCATAGGTCCAATGGGAACAAATCCTTGCGGAGAGATTATCCTACAGTCAAAACAATTTTGTAATCTTTCGGAGATAGTTGCTCGATCTGAGGATACCGAAGCTAGTCTTATGAAGAAGATGAGAATTGCAACAATATTGGGTACATATCAATCTACTCTTACAAATTTCCCATACCTATCAAAGCAGTGGAAAGAAAATTGTGAGAAAGAGCGACTATTGGGAGTCTCGATAACTGGTCAATGGGATTGTCCAGTAGTTCGTAAACCAGAAGTGATGCGCAAACTCAAAGCTGAAGCCATAAAGGTCAACAAAGAGTTTGCAAAGAGGTTTGGTGTCAGTGAATCTACTGCCATAACTTGTGTCAAACCATCCGGAACACTTTCACAGACTGTAGATTGTTCTTCTGGTATGCACCCTCGACACTCAAAATACTACATACGTCGCATACGTATTGCCGCAACCGATTCACTATTCAAGATGCTCAAAGATCAAGGCGTCCCTTATTTCCCAGAAGTTGGTCAATCATTAGAAAATGCAACGACTTATGTTCTAGAATTCCCAGTAAAATCTCCAAATGGTTCTATATTCCGAGACGATCAAACAGCAATCGAGCAATTGGAATACTGGAAAATGGTAAAGGAGAATTATACAGAGCACAACCCATCTGTCACTATTTCAGTTGGTAATGATGAATGGATCGCTGTTGCAAATTGGGTTTATTCAAACTGGGATATTGTTGGAGGATTGTCATTCCTTCCACGAGAAGATGTTGTCTACAAACTTGCGCCATACGAAGCGATCGATGAGAAAACCTACAAAGAATTAGCAAAAAGAATGGAACATATCGATTATTCCAAGATCATCACATATGAGATCCAAAACGAAACAGATCTCAAGAAGGAACTAGCCTGTGTCTCTGGAGTTTGCGAAATAGTCTAATAAATACAAATATGCAGATGTCCCTCATCTGCATATTTGTTGATATACAAATTTATGAAAAAAGCGCTAAAAGAATTACGAAAGAAAATAAATCGTGTCAGAAAGCCAAAAAAGATAAAAGACAATGTTTGGGAAAATTTTGTAAATAATACAACTATTGTTCTCATGGCAGGTGGTGAAAGCTCTCGTTTTTCAGAAGTTACGAACGGTAGTGCAGTCAACAAAAATGCCTATCTTTTGCCAAATGGAGAGACTATGATCGAAATGGCAATAAAAATGTACCGTGATGCTGGTTTCAAGAATTTTGTTGCTTCTGTTTTCCACAATGCAAATTCCATAGAAAATGTTCTAGGTGATGGTTCAAAGCTAGGTGTAAATATCAGATATTCATATGATCCAGAAAAGCCTGTAGGTAAGGGTGGTGCTATCAAGCACGCAATAAATCAAAACTTAATTCCAAAAAACCATTATTTTATTGTTCACAATCCTGACGATGTTATTTTGGATTTCAAAGGAAGTTTTCCTAGATATATAGCACAGGGACACTTGGATCAAAAAAAGCTAGCAACAGTAGTGGTTGTCGAAGAGACACCATATACTTATACTGGCATGAAGATCATTAACAATGTTGTTCATCAGATTGAGATGTATCCCCAAATTCCTATCCCAACTCATATAGGTATAACAATATTGGCTCCCGAAGCTCATCCATATTTCGAAAAACACTTTGATCTAAATAAAAAAGCTGATTTTGAGAGTGTTTTGTTTCCAATATTGGCAAAAAAGAAACAACTCACTGCAGTTAGTATTCCAACAGATTGTTGGATAGCCGTAAACAATGCTAAGGCTTACAAGCAACTCGTAAAAAGACTGGAAACAAAATAAAGTCACATTATTTTGTAATATTGTCAAATATTTAAATTGTGGTACAATATTATCAGTTGTACCAAACAATCGCTCTTTGTATTTTACAAAGGGAGGAAAGTCCGAACACCGCCTTACTACAGCCTGCTTTGCGGGCGTAGTATGGAGAAGGGTAGTGGGTAACACCCACCGATTAATAATCAGAGGTGCGAACAGTGACGCTTGTGCCCCAAGAGGGCACCGACCGAAAGGTCAGAGCTCCGTAGTGATACGGATGAAACCTGTGGTAACACAGGAGTGCAACGGCAAAATCCTTACTTCGGTGCAAGGTCGTGTTCTTGTGATCGGTGCAAACTTATCACAAGAAAGAACCGCTAGATCTCCTGAGTGATCAGGGGACCAGACAAATGATTGTTATGCAGTTTTTGCATAAAAGACTGCAACAGAATTCGGCTTACGGTATAACTCAAATGAAAATCCCATCTCAAAAAGGTGGGATTTTCGTCTGTGGATTTCTTCTTTTGTTTTTCTGCTATAATAAATGGGTTATAAACTAAAATAATGAAATGAATAACGAAAATACAAATAATGTAGCCGAGAACCGTTTTGGTCAGTCAGGTTCCGGAAAATTCGAAAAGTTCGCTTTTTATGTATTCATTGTCACAATCGTCCTTGCTCCACTCGCATTCTTTTGGAGCACTTTTGTTTCAATTGAAATGATTAAGACATTGGTCATATCTGTAGGTACTATTACCTCTGCGGTATTGATCGCCTTCAGTGTGCTCAAGGATAAAAAGGTCTATATGCCACCCACGACTCTCTGTCGTACCAGTATCTTGCTTATCATTTCCATAATCATTTCTTCTGCTTTAAGTCTTCATTTTGGAAAATCATTCTTTGGTCAGGTTTTTGAAATTGGAAATGCTAGTTTCTTGATTCTGATGTTTTTGGCTGGTTGCGTTTCTTTCAATCTGGTACGAAGAGACAAAGATCGTGCGGTTGTCATGTACTTTGGTATAGTATCTTCATATCTCGTCCTTTTCGTATTGCATCTATTGCGTATTATCTTTGGCCCAAATTTCATGACTTTGGGTATTCTGAAATCACCAACAGCAACTCTCCTTGGCACTTGGTATAGTCTGTCTTCATTGTCTGCTATTATCTTGATCATTTCTGTTTTTGCAGTTCTCTTTTTGACTTTATCAAAAAGAATGAAGATAATTTTCTGGTCACTAGTTGGAATATCATCTGTTAGTATCATCTTGATTGGAGATATTCGTGTGTGGTACGTACTTGCAATAATGTTTTTCATTGTTAGTATTTTGCTCGGAATCGAAAACTGGAAAACAAAAAAGAGTACAACAACGGGATTTATCGCTCTACTAATAAAATCTCTATCGATTATTCCGATTGTGATCTTTTTTGTTTCGACTTTGTTGGTCTATCAAGGTCAAAAATACCTAAAATCAACCGTAGTTAAACTTGAGATCTCAAACACTGAAGTTTCTCTTCCATGGCAGACAACTCTAGAGATTTCTTCTTCGGCAATTCAAAACTACCCATTGTTTGGTGTAGGTTCAAATTATTTCTCGGATGCGTACATGGCTTATAAGCCACTAATAATGAACAACTCCAATGGTTGGAATATTGAATTTCCTTTTGGAGTAGGATTCATTCCTAGTTTTGTAGCTACTCACGGTGTTGTCGGTTCGATCTTGTGGATCTTATTGTTTGTATTCTTCGGTATCATTACAACGAAAGTTCTCAGAAACCTTCCAGCAGATCCTGAGAAAAGATTCATGTTAACTTCGTCTCTAGCCGTCACGGTCTTTGTATGGATATTGTCATTCGTTAGTATTCCTGTTCACGCTATCTTATTCCTAACATTTATCTTCGCATCTATATTCATTGCTTTATCTGTCGAGTATGGAATATTGCCATCTCGAATATATTCTCCTGTCTATGGGTCAAAAATTGCAAAAATATTCACTTCGATCGTTGCTTTGGTTATCCTTGTTCTTGTCGTTTGGGGTCTTATCTACATCAAGAAAACTTTGTCTTTTGCTTATTTTGCAAAAGGTCTCCATATTACAAACTCAACTCAAGATTATGAAAAGGCCGATCAAGCTTTTTCGACAGCCCTCAAGATAGACAAATCAGACGCCTTTTGGAGAGCTAAGGCAGAAATATCAATTTTGATTGCTCAGAAACTTGCATCGTCGATCAATTCTTCGATGAGTGCATCGACTACTCAGGCAGTGCTTACAGATATAAACAATGTACTGAATAGGGGAATAGCAGATGCAAAAAATGCCACAGCATATAATCCAAAAAATTATTATAACTATGTTTCAGAAGCACGAGTTGCAGAAGTTGCTGCTGGTATAAAGATGCAAAATGGTTATGAAAATGCTATCAATTCTTATGCAAATGCAATAAGCCTAAATCCACTCAATCCTGCTTTGTATTATTCTCTTGCAAGCTTTGAAGCACAAAATGGCAAATATGATGAAGCTCTGAGAGATCTTGGACGTGCTCTTCAAGTTAAAAATAATTATCTAGATGCAGTTTTCCTACTTTCACAGATATATGCAACCAAGGGTGATCTTAACAATGCAATCATTGCAGCGGGTCTTGCTGTTCAACTCAATCCAGAAAATCCTGTCTTATTGTTCCAACTTGGTCTTCTTAGATATAATGCAAAAGACTATTCTGGAGCTTTGCTAGCTTTTGAACAAGCTGTCAAATATCAAAGTGACTATGCTAATGCAAAATATTTCTTGGGCTTGTCGGCAGCTAGGTTGAATAACACCGCAAAGGCTATTGCCGCATTCGATGATTTGGCAAAATCAAATCCTGAAAATGAGGAAATTGCACTTATTCTCTCAAACCTCCAGCGTGGACGATCGATATTTAGTGATGCAAAACCTCCTGTAACAACAACTCCAGAAAAGCGCTCAACATTACCACTAAAAGAGAAAAAATAATTATAATCTGCTAGTATAGTTCACAATGGTCAAACGCTGGTTTTCATTTATCGGACAAGAGATTCGCGGCCTACATGAGGCCGCTTATCTCTTGGCCGTTTTTGCATTTCTATCTTTGATCTTGGCGCTCATTCGTGACAAACTTCTAGCATTCACTTTTGGTGCTGGTGCTGCACTTGATGTCTATTATGCAGCTTTCCGTATTCCTGACCTTATCTTCACGACTATCGGTTCTCTCGTTTCGGCTTCAATTCTGCTACCTTATTTTATCGAGAAATTTGAAGGATCTAGAGAAAAAGGCAAATCTTTTTTCGATAGTATTTTTACAATATTCTTTGTTGGTATGATCGTGGTTAGTTCTGTTGTATTTATTCTTGCTCCTTACATAGTTCCTTTCGTTATGCCTGGATTCAAGAATAGTCAATCATTGGGGGAATTGATTTTATCTATGAGAATAATGTTGTTATCACCATTCTTTCTTGGATTATCAAATCTATTCTCTAGTTTGACTCAGATGCGTTATAGATTCTTGGTATATGCATTTAGTCCTGTATTCTATAATGCAGGAATCATATGTGGAGTGATTTTTGGTTACCCAATATTTGGAATAGCTGGTTTGGCAGTCGGTGTTGCTGTTGGCGCATTCTTGCATATGGGTATACAGATACCTTTTATGATTCATGAGAGATTGTTGCCGGTCTTCACTCTCAAGATCCATTGGCAAGATATTCGCAAAATACTTCTCACAACTTTTCCAAGAACGATAACATTGTCCGCCAATCAATTATCTTCATTTGTTTTGGTGTCGATCGCTTCACTTATGGTTAGTGGATCGATATCTGTATTCAACTTTGCTTTCAATCTTCAGTCTGTACCGATGACTCTTATTGGTGCAAGTTATTCATCTGCCGTATTTCCGACACTGTCAAAACTGATTTTCAAGGGCAAGATTGCAGAATTCAAAGAAAAAATGATTGCTTCTGCACAACACATTATCTTTTGGTCTATGCCACTTACTATCCTTTTTATCGTTCTTCGAGCACAAATCGTGCGAACTGTTCTTGGGGCGGGTAAATTTGATTGGGCAGATACTAGACTTACCGCCGCCATGCTTGCAGTCTTTGCTTTTTCTACTATTGGTCAAAGTTTGATTGTACTTTTTGTGCGAGCATTCTATGCAGAGGGTAAGACGGCAAAACCTCTTCTTATCAATGTTGTCTCTGCTTTGGTTACCATTATTTCTGGTTTCTTACTATTCAAAGCATATTTTAAATTCCCAGTTTTTCGTTTTTTCCTGGAAGATTTGCTTAAGGTAAGTGATCAAGCAGGTACCAGTGTCTTGGTCTTGGCTCTGGCTTTCAGTATAGGCACACTAGTCAATACTATCCTGCATTGGTGGACATATGAAAAGCATTATTCAGGTTTTTCGAGACCAGTAGCATCGACATTATTCCATAGTTTTGCCGCTTCCATAATCATGGGTTACGTTGCTTTCTTGAGCTTGAGAGCATATTCACTCATCTTTCCTCTTACAAAAGTATGGGGACTATTCCTTCAAGGTTTATGTGCAGGACTCACGGGTATTGTGGTATTGATCTTGGTGTTAAAATTGCTCAATAATAGGGAGCTAGAGGATGTTATCACTACATTGCACAAGAAGATTTGGAAAACTCCAGTACCACCAGCTGAGGTGGAACATATGTAGCTTTTCTGCTAGTCTGTAAAGACTACTATGAATCAGGATAATATACGTAATTTTTCAATAATTGCACATATCGACCACGGTAAGTCTACTTTGGCTGACCGAATGTTGGAAATTACTGGGACAATTGAAAAAAGAAAAATGCAAGATCAGGTTTTGGATTCGATGGAACTAGAGCGTGAACGTGGTATTACGATCAAGATGCAACCAGTCAGGATGAAGTGGAGTAGTGGGGGCAAAGAATACATTTTAAACTTGATTGATACTCCGGGTCACATTGATTTTTCCTACGAAGTTTCTAGATCACTCAAGGCTGTTGAGGGTTCTATTTTACTAGTTGATGCTACACAGGGTGTACAAGCTCAGACTCTCACCACTCTCAATATGGCTAGAGATGCTGGTCTAACTATTATTCCTGTTGTAAGTAAGATCGATTCTCCCCTTGCAAGGACCGATGATGTGGTTACAGAAGTTTGTCAGCTACTCAATTGTGATATTGGAAGTGTTGTCAAAGTTTCTGGTAAGACTGGAGAAAATGTACCTTTGCTTCTAGATGAAGTCATAAAGAGAGTCCCTGCTCCAAGAGATGTAAATAATGACTCAAAAGAAAATCTACAGACTTTTCGATCTTTGATCTTCGATTTTCAATACTCAAATCATACTGGTGTCATAGTCTTTGTTCGTGTCATTAGTGGAGAAGTTAGACGAAGAGACAAATTAATTTTTAAAGTAGCAAATAGAGAATTCGAAAGTATTGAGGTGGGAATATTTGCTCCAGACAATAGACCTGTAGAAGTCTTGGGTGCTGGTGAGATCGGATATATTGTAACCGGCATCAAGGAGCCTGGTATAGCATCAGTTGGCGATACGGTCTCAGCGGTGCGAGACAGTCTACCGCCACTGCCAGGTTATCAGAGTCCTAGACCAGTCGTTTGGGCTTCATTATATCCAGAAAGTCAGGATGATCTTCCACTACTGCGTCAGGCTTTGGGTAGGTTACAACTTTCTGATTCGGCTTTCACTTATGAAGAGGAAGCATCGGGAACTTTAGGAAAAGGCTATCGTTGTGGTTTCTTGGGTATGCTTCATTTGGAAATAATTACAGAACGCTTGCGTCGTGAATTCAAGCTTGAGCTAGTTGTTACACAGCCAAGTATCAATTACAAAGTTGAATTAAAAAATGGCAAGAAGATCACGGTCTATTCTCCAGCACTCTTTCCAGAAGATCATGAAGTCAAAGAGATAACTGAACCTATTGTGACGATGAAGATTATCACACCTCCTGTTTATCTAAATGGTCTTATGAAATCACTCTTTGATCATGAAGCAGAGGTTACTTCTACAGAAAATTTTGGAGACAATAGAACTATTGTCGTTCTTGAAATGCCTCTTCGAGAGTTGATGAGAAATTTCTTTGATGAAATAAAGAGTATTTCTTCTGGTTATGCATCGATCTCATATGACATAACCAAAGAGAGAACCGCTGATGTTGTTCGATTGGATGTTTTGGTTGCTGACGAACCAGTGATGGCTTTTGCTCGCGTTGTATCAAGAAGAAGAGTAGAAAAAGAAGCAGAACTAATGGTAGAGAAACTCCATGCAATAATGCCGAGAGAATTATTTACATACAAGATACAAGGCAAAGCATTGGGAAGAATCATTTCTTCACGATCTATCTCTGGAAAAAAGAAAGATGCGGCTGGTACACTTTCTGGTGGTGACATTACTCGTAAAATGAAATTGAGAGAGAAACAAAAAGAGGGTAGGAAACGTCTCAAGGAACATGGGTCAGTCAATATACCTCAAGATGTTTTTGTAAAAATAATGAGATCAGGTGAATAGTATTTCGGGTAATATGATTTTAAGGACAACAGGCGGAGAATGTACTTTCTGAGAGGCTCCGCAGAAATTTTTAGCAAAAAATTTCGAGGATTAAGCCCAAATTCTGCAGAATTTGGGCGGCCTCGAAGAAAGTACATTCTCCGCCTGTCGTCCTTACTAAAGTCAAAATTAATACCAAAAATAAGGTATTGAGCTTAGGATCATACTTACGACAACGAGAATGCCGACAACAATGAAGCCGATCCCTACAGCCTTTTTTGTTTTTTCATGAAATAAAACCATAAATCTAGTATACTGTGTGTTATGAAATTCGGCAAACGTGGTACAGGTAGAATGATCTTTTCTTCACCAATAACGCTTGTTGTTGTTATAGTAGTTTTTATTTTTTTGGTAAAGGTTGTGTGGAATATGCGAGAACGTTTGATCTCCAGTAAACTTCGATTGGAAACTGCACAATCAGAATTGGCAAAATTGGAAGACCATAGGATTGCTTTGGCCAATAAGATTCAGTATCTCTCTACCGAGCAGGGTATAGAGGCAGAACTTAGGACAAAGTATCGAGCAGTAAGAGAGGGTGAGTCTGTTGCAGTGATTGTCGATAATGATCAGGTGGCCACAGTCGTACAAAATGGATCAGGTATAGGATCAGAAATGGGGACGACAAAACAGTCGAAAAAAAGTTGGTTTGGCAAGTTTATGGAGTTTATTGGATTTTGATTGCAGATTCATAGAGATCTTGATATTTTGATATAAATTCCCGATGCGGGTATGGTTTAGTGGCAGAATGCGACCTTCCCAAGGTTGAGACGCGAGTTCGATTCTCGCTACCCGCACTTGAACATGAAAGAAGTACGAGAGTTTAGAGAGATATTTTGAGACAAAGGGCAAACTAAAAAATCGTATTACACGTTCGTAAAAAGAGCTACTGTTATACTTGATATCACTGTACAAAAGTAATATCGCATGTTAATTTCACAATAGAAGCGAATCTTTGACAATTCGCAGAAAGGTTAAAATGAATGAAAACTCTTGTCCACTTGCCGTTTTATACGGCTATAAAAGTGGGTGTGATGAATTAAGCTTTGTTGGAAGAAACGGACTTATATGTCTTACTGGTAATTCTCACGAGATCGATCAGGTACTTCGTCGTTGTAACGGGACTTTGAGCATTCGAGAAATTGCTTTACAAATCCCTACTCTAACGCTGGAGAATACGATTGAGCTTGTTATGTTACTGGAACTGCAAGGAATTGTCTGTGAAAGTCGTGAACTGTACCTTAGGTTTCATGTAGATTCGGCAAATCCGGCTGTTTTCGTCCACGATCTGGGCGATAAGGAAGTTTCATCTATAGCCAGTTTACCTCGCTTACGATGTCGTGATGGAAAAACTATCGGTTTGCCAGCTTCGCCAAAAAGCTCTTTGCTTAATATTGTCTCTAAACGACGTTCAACTCGAAGATTTAAGAACGTGTGCGTGTTATTGCACCATATACACGGTCTACTCAGAGTATCGTATGGAATAAGTGATGAGAAACACTGGAGTGTAGCATCGGGTGGGTCATTATATCCACTTGATCTATACCTTATTGTTCTCAATGGACAATATTTGCAACGAGGAGTTTATCGTTGGATACCCGAGAAAGATAGCCTTTTGGTTGTGTCTGAGCAGGATCCGGTTGTTTGGGCAAACAAAGCTTTCAATGCGAAGGCTCTTCTTGAGAATGCATCTTGCATAATATGCACAGCGTGCGACTTCAAACGTCCGTCCATGAAATATTCTAATCGTGGATACAGGAACGTGTTGCTTGAGGCGGGTCACTCGGTACAGAATGCTTACTTGTATTGTGCTGAGCACGACATTGGTATTGTGGAATACGTCGGATTCAACGAGAAATCATTAGCTGATATGCTGGGTTTGGGTTTCCCTAAAGAATGTGTCATATCCACAACAGTAATCGGATATATTGATGAAAGTGCCGACCAGACCCAAACCGATGACCAAGTACTCAATGAGTCTGCTCGAAGTCTACGATTACAGTTAGTCGGTATCGGAAAGCCTATCGAAAGGATCGTATTTTGGGATCCTGAAGCAAGTGGCTACAGGATGCCACGATGGATTGCGATGTGCTCATATCGTCCACCATATGCCTCCGCGAGCGCATCAATGCGCAAGAGGTGTAGTTCGTTTGCAACGGGCTTAACAACCAGCGAAGCAGCCATCAAGTGTTTAGCTGAAGGTTATGAACGATTCGCTTGGGATCACTATCGGTCTGATATCATCGAGTCTGCAAATGACTTGAGAGAACCGTATTTGGACCCAAATACAGTAGTTCCTTACGAAACTGCTCAGTATAGATTCCTAAAGGACATAGTCCCGTTCGATCCATTAAAAAAGATCGGATGGGTATCGGGAGTCAAACTCAACACTGGGGATTCTGTTTGGGTTCCTGCCGAGCTAGTTTTCAACCCACCAAAGAAACCAGTTGGCCGATCGGATTTCTGCTTACGCGCCAATTCGAATGGTATCGCAGCTCATTTTGATCGGAATCTAGCAACTGAGTCCGCGCTTTATGAGCTTGTAGAACGTGATGCGTTCTGTGTTATGTGGTATTCACAATCATCTCCGAAGAAGATATCCGAAGATGTTCTACCTGCCATTATCACTGATCGAATGCGTGCATGGCAAAAGATCGGATATAACGTATCAGTCATGGATATCACATTGGACGGACCTCCTGTTGTTCTCGTTGTTATTTGGTCAAATAAACTTGCACCGGCAGTTATAAGTGGTGCAGGATGCAGATCAAATTTCGATGAGGCTCTATGTAGGGCGTTTGATGAAGCTGAGTTCATGGCTGTCACGTGGCATGGAAGGAAATTGCGCAAAGGAATGTCTTTTTATGATATTCGCAGCCCAGATGACCATGGTCTGTACTACTCTGATCCTAAGAACTTCAAGCACGTATCGTGGTTGTTCAAAGGCGAATATGTTCGAAGGGTGGCAAAAAGTCGAGGATTAGAGCCTAGAAAGCTCGATCCTATTGTTGTTGACATCACACCTTTGGATTACAAGTGCGATCTGTCCGTAGTGAAAGTCCTATCACAGCATTTGATGCCAATAGGTTTCGGATATGGATACGAGCACTATGGACACTCTCGGTTGAGGGTGTTAGGATTAGATTGGAAAATCAAGTACCCATCAATACCGCATTTCTTCGCCTGAAGCGGCTGTGGGGGTACTGTAACAACGAAAGGTCAATGTGAAGAACCGTAATAAGTTGAAAATCAAGGTCCAGGTCAAACCGTACGAAGGCACCAAGCTGTCCTCGATCTACGCTTGTCGTAGTGGTGGCGCTTGTCCCGGTGGCGGTACCTGCGGCGGCAGGTAAGCCTAGAGCATTTTATGCTCCACGATCTCTGCGCGGGTTGTTCCGGCGCAGAGATTTTTAATATGTTGTATACTATTAATATGAAAAATGATTTCTGCAAAAATGGAAATATCCATCTTATTGGAATTCGAAAGGAATACAGAACCAAAGTAGAAGAGGCTGTAATAAAAGGACTCAATGGTGCTTCAGCACTTTTGAAGCCCAATGAAACCGTCGACATTGCAATTTTTGATTCTGAAGAATGGGATGTATCTAATAAGTTGAATTTATCTGCCCATGCACGGGTTTATTATATAGACATAAAGATTTGTTTCTATCGAAATGGTCTGGATTTAGACTATTTATTTAATGTCGATTTGCCGGCAACAATTTATCACGAACTTTCTCATGTCGTTCGGGCAAATACTATTGGATATGCTGAAAATCTTTTACAGGATATCATTGATGAGGGTATAGCGTGTTATGTTGAAGAATATTCTGGACTTGCACCCAAGCAGCCATATGTAAGACCTATTCGTGATGAGGAAAAGTATATAGAAGACGCTTCCAAACATTTTCAAGTTAAGCTATCATCAGATTTACATTCGAAATGGTTTTATGGTTCTGGTAATTTGCCAGAATGGATAGGTTACAGAATAGGTTATTTAATGGTAAAAAAATTCATGGAAGCAAATAAACTAGGTATCGATGAACTTGTTAGAAGGAAAGCTGAAATTATTGTATTGTCTTAGAATTACTAAGATTAAATATTATCCTAATAGCAATTATTTTATGAACAACACCACTGGAGAACAAGAGTTAGAACAACTTAAGCGAAGAATAGAACAAGAACAGCGAGAATTAGATTCGGCAAAGCAAGAATACAAAAAACAACAAGCAGAATCAGATCGGAAAAAAGTTGATTTTGATCGCAAACAATCAGAAGCTGATCGTTCAAAAAAGATCTATGAAGAAAGTAAAGTTGAAGCTGAAAAAGTTTTAGCAGAAGTTCAAAGACTTGAACAACAAAGACGACAATATCAAACCGAATTTGATGCTATGCAACGTAACTTGGCTGAATTGATAAAAAAGCACTAATTTATATAAAAATGTTATAATTTCCGCATACAAATAATAATTTCTAAAATGAAAAAAACACGCGTAGCAATAAATGGTTTTGGAAGGATTGGCCGAGCATTTTTGAGGGTTATCACATTGAAGCCCGATTGTCCGATAGAGGTTGTCGCCATAAATGATCTCGGAGATATCAATAACTTCGCTTACTTACTTCGCCATGATACCGCCTATAGAGCTTTCGATGCAGAAGTCAAAGTCAGCGGAGATGCCAGTGCTATTTTGGTAAATGGCAAAGAGATCAAATTCATTTCCGAAAAAGATGCCACCAAGTTGCCATGGAAGACTCTTGATGTCGATATTGTAGTCGAATGTACTGGCCACTTCACTTCAGGAGAAAAAGCCCAAGCGCATATCGATGCAGGTGCAAAGCGGGTAGTCGTCTCTGCTCCTACCAAGGATGAAGCCGATGCAAAGGTCAAAGGCGCGATGGTCCTCATGCGTATGAATGAAGAAGATTTGTCTAAGTCTCTCATCACCTCCAACGCCTCTTGTACCACAAATGCTGCGGGTCCACTCCTAGCTATTCTTGACGAAAATTTCGGCATCGAAAAAGCTATGCTAAATACCACTCATGCCTATACTGCAAGCCAAGGTATTGTCGATGGTCCAAACAAGAAGGACTTCCGTGAAGGTAGAGCAGGTGCGATGAACCTCGTGCCGTCGTCGACTGGTGCTGCTATAGCAGTGACCAAAATTATGAAAAATCTCAAAGGATTATTCGATGGTATATCTGTCCGCATTCCAGTGGTTACAGGTTCGCTAGTAGATATTACTTTCATCTCAAAGAAAGACACCACTGCCGAAGAGGTCAACAAAGTCCTTACCGAAGCATCCAAGACCGATCGTTGGCAAGGTATATTCGCTGTTTCCGATGAACCTTTGGTTTCCTCAGATATCATTGGTAGTCATTACGCCTCCGTCGCAGATCTACTCATGACCCGTGTAGTCGGTGGTAATTTGGTCAAAGTTCTTGCGTGGTACGACAATGAGATGGGGTATACGTATACATTGGTGGAGCATGTTATAAAAGCAGGACGATTGATATAAAATTATGAAAACAAAAAGCTATTATTTAAAGTGGGGAATTACGTTTGCGGTAATCATGTTAGTGCTCAATATAGGTGAGAATTATTTCAGACCTGAGATGAGTTCGATGACTCAGCCTATACTAGCAGGAAGTCAATCGATAGTAAGTCAATTTATGTTATCTTGGATAGGATTATGTACATACGTCATACTTTTACCTATAGGTATATTTATAAACATCCTTCTCAGAATTTTAGTACCTATAAATTATTTTTATTCATTGCCGTTAATATATGTTGTAATATCTGCATCTATAAATGGTATTTTTCTGGGTTGGTTGTACAGTAAATTTAAACGGCATGGTACAGCAATAAATTAGGGTATGCGCACACACTTGTCGAACATGTAATTAAAGCCGGTAGATTAATTTAAACATCATGAAAACATCAATTAATAAATTACTACTAATCATTCTGGTTATCAGTTTTGTAATTAATATTTATCTAATGATTGGGATTGGAGTGGTTGATAAAAATCTACATGAATGTGATCCAAAAGCACCAGCAAGTATTAGTTGTAACGATAGAATTGTGGTGGATATAATTACCTGGCCACTCAATTAGTTTGGTACGACAATGAGATGGGGTATACGTATACGCTGGTGGAGCATGTTACAGAAGATGGCAAGTTAATTTAATTAAATTTATGAAAATAATTCAATGGATAGTGGGTCTATTACTGATTATGGGTGCGGTAGCATTGTTTATAGGATGGTTTGATGATGCTCAGCCGATACTTGGAATCGGAGTGGTTGTTATTGGAATATCATATTTACTTTTTGCGACAGGTTTTCTACTATCAAATAAATTGATTTCAATATCTTCATACTCAATTTTATTTTTGCTTATTTCCTTGTCGCTTATTTTTGGGGGAGATCCTGGAAATTTTGTGTTCGGTTATATGGTTTGGAGTTTGTGGATTATCCTAGGGTTAATAAGTCTTATAACTTTATTAATTGGTATGATAAAGTCGGTATTAAAAAATCAGTAGTCTAAAATATTACTTGCTATTCATTAGGAGTAGGCTTACGATTTACTGGTCCTTTGATATTCAAATTAGAACACCAACACGCCATCTCTTGAATATTTGAACTCTCAGATTTTCAAGAGGTTAACGCGGGATGTTTGTTCTAAAATTGTGATAAAATATGCTCATGAAGATTATGTGGTACGATAGGGGTATATGTATACACTCGTGGAGCATGTGATTAAAGCAGGTAGACTTGTATAACCAATATGAAATGTCCAAAATGTAAAAATGAAATGATCATAAAGAGTAATGATGTCAGTCATAATGCGAAAAATGGAAAAAAGTATGAAAGGACTTTGTATTGGTGCGATGTGGATGATATATGGATTAATATCGAGATTCCGAAAAGTGATAGCATGGTATCGCAATGAGATGGGGTATACGTATACATTGGTGGAGCATGTGGAGAAGGTGGGACGTCTAGTATAATTGTTTTCCAAAAATCTGGGGGATCTATTCTAAAGGGGTGGTTTCTGCATGCAAGTGACAATAATAGCTCAAAAAGAAAGAGCGTCCTTGATGGGCGCTCTTTGCAACTATTATTTCTCGGGAAGTTGCCGATCCCAATGTAATGCATACAAGACTCACGCTTTTAGAAAGGTGACAACAATTAGAGCTTCTGAATTGAAGGTTAGCTCTCTCCTTCAGTCCTTCCGACCGATTGACTCAAACAGCTTGTTTTTGACCACATCCACCTCCATGTTTGGATATTTCCTAAGAGTTTCCGCAAGCAGCAATAGTCCACCAGTTCGGGCCTCACAGTAGTCATCCACACCTTTCTCTGTGAAAAACGTCATAGGTGGAAGTGACTGATTGTGGTGTAGTCTGTTAGCTGTTTCCAACATCACCAGAAAAACATGTTGCTCCTCTGGTTTGAGGTTGTACAGAAAGTCAATGGCGGGAGACAGGATTTCAGTGACAGTAGTCATAATTCTCTTCAGTGCTGGTGCATTGTTTCGGCGCACCTACTTAAAGCCGTTTAAAATCAAGGTCCTTACTCACTATATTATAGCATACTAATAGTCACAACGTCAAGTATATAGAATATGGCCTACTTACTTGCTATTCGTCACGAGTAGACTCATGATTTAGTGATACAGTGATAGCAGAATAGACACACCAACACGCCACCTCTTCTGCACTTGAATCATCGAATTTAGAAGAGGTGAGAGCGGGGAGTTTTTTCTTAAAATGTGATAAAATATTTCTATGAAGCTGATCTGGTATGATAATGAGATGGGGTATACGTATACGTTGGTGGAGCATGCTGAGAAGGTGGAAAATTGGCATAATTTATAAAAATGCAATCATACAACAAATTAGTTAGAGATAAAATTCCAGAAATTTTGGATAAAAAAGGCGTCTCGTATGAAAAGAGGATTGCATCTCCAGAAGAATATAGAGCCGAACTTATAAAAAAGTTGGGTGAAGAAGCTCAAGAATTCGGAGTAGCAGGTGAACCCGATGAATTAGCTGATGTTGTTGAAGTGATTGAAGCTCTCATGAAGCTTTCAGAATATTCTGAAGTCGAATCGATTCGACAGAAGAAGCGGGAAGAGCGCGGCGGTTTCTATAAAAAGATTATTCTGAAAGGTCAAAAAGACTAATATGACAACGTGGTATGATAATGAAGTAAGATATACGTATACGTTAGTAGAGAATGTAGAGAAAGGGTCCGCTTAATTTTTTAAAAAAATATGAAAACAATTAAAAATATAGGTGGTTCTCTCATAATTGCAATTACAATTAGTTTCCCATTTGTATACCTTGGATCAATTTTAGCACTAGGTGGTGTTTATATAATTTTAACTATAATTTTCTGGTATGTTTTTCCACCTCTAATTTTTATATTTTCAATTTATCTTGGATACAGGAACTCGAAATCAGAAAATCCATCGAAAATATTTAGGTGGGTAGTGATAATTTGTTCATTAATACTTCTGTCGTGTCTAATTTGGTGGGCAATCCTTATTGTCAAAAACCTAAATCTACCTGATCGAAAGCCAGATTTTAATGATAATATTCCTAATTTAAGCAACAGTATATAATAGTAACAGCAGAATATTACAAATCATTACTAATGTAGAGAAGGTGGGGAAGTTAATCTAATTACTATGAAGAAAACTTTTATTATTGCATTCATTATTTTATCAATCATAGCCTTGGCAGTCATCATATTTGGCTACTTTCAATATAATGATAAATACGTAATCAATAATGACCGGTTCACAAATGCGGATATTCATTACGGTTGTTATTGGGGAGATACAACTAGCAAGAAATCTGGAACACCGGATAATTGGGTGCTAGTAAATTCTGGAACTCAGAGTTCACAATGGTGTGATCCAAGATCTACATCGACTTCTCTCTCTAGTAGGATTTATACAGACATTTCAGTTTCTGATGCCACATACACTGATTTGATCGGTTTTTGGGCTTCTAGTATTGATGGTGAAGAAATCATGAGTTTTTATGTCGGTGATAATGATAATTTGATGTATGCTTCTTATAGTCATGGTACTCCATTTGTTTCAGGCACATGGAGTCTCATCAAGGGGCAATTGGTCGTAAATTTTACATCCGATATAGAACCAAAGAGAATGACATTTGTATCAGTTTCAAGAAAAGGCAACAAACTTATATTGAAAAGTGCAGAAGGGGAAGAGAGTGTTCATGAGTTGGTAGAATAATACAAAATGATATTTGTGATAAAATGAGCGTAATAACTTATCATGCCAATATCCAAAAAAACTCTTGCAGTAATAGCCATTTTATTACTAATAGTTGTAGTGACTTCGATATATTATGTTTTAAAGCTACCTGCCAGATTAGAGGATCAAAAAATAGAAACAACAACTGATGGTAATATATCGACTTCAACATTAACTTGGACAAAGGATGTAGTTTTCTATTCTGGTAAGAAAATTCTCTCGATCAATGATTTTCCAGATGAGATAGAGGTAGCAAAAGATGCATCTTTTGGTTCTTCAGTGGCTTTTACGGGAGCAATGCTGAATCCTCTAAAAACTCATATTGCATTGTCTATTACAGGAGGCGTTCATGAATTCGGTTGGTTGTATGATATCAAAAATGAAAAATTAGTTCCTGTCGCCTTTTCATTTGATGGAGGGGTGTCATTGGTTCGTTGGAAAAGTGATCACGAGATCGTCTTCAATATCACAAGTCCAAAACCCGCAACGACAGAGTTAGTCATTGATATAAATAAACTTCCAGAATACCCTCGACTAAAGTCCGTAACCGGCGCTTCAATCAGAGAAGAGATGGGAGCTTTGGGTTGTCCGGAGGTGATGATAGTCAATAAAATGCCGGGCCCGGGTCCAAAAAAAGAATCTTATTATATTGTAGATGGCAAAAGGGTAGAGTTGAGCGAATACGACCCCATCTGGCTAAATGCTAATTGCGAGATTCCAGTACAAGAAGTGTATTGATGCTATAATTAGAAAGCCATATAAGACTTTATAATATATAATCATGGGTGAAAAAATAATCAAGTATGCGGGTATTATAGTCCTAATCGTATTTGCTCTATTACCTGTATACATATTCTATTCTCAAGATAATGAATTGCCACCATTGCTGACTGAAATATCACCCCAAGCACAATTGGCTCAAGTTGGAAGTACTCTAACCAATGGTCTTGTTGCTCATTACAAGTTTGATGAGGGTAGTGGGACGACGGCAGGGGACGCAAGCGGAAATGGGAGGACTGGGGTATTTTCTGGTGGAGTAGGTTGGGTTACGGGCAATCTAAATGGTGCAGTTTCCTTTGACGCTGTAGATGATTACATTGAAGTCGGAGCCTCAGATTGGGTAGGATCAGGAGCTATTACGGTATCTGCTTGGATATACCCGAGAAGTCATGGAGAAGGTGATAATGGTAGTATTTTCGATAATAGAAAAGTAATATTTGGTATGTATGATTCAGTTGGTGTAAACAGAATAGTTTTTTCTAGTGATGGACAAAGTACAAATGCAAAAACCGATGCAGTAATACAATTTAACCGCTGGTATCATGTTACTGCAACTCGAGATGCTTCAGGGATAGCTAATATATATGTAAACGGAACTCTGTCTGGAACTGCGAACCAAAATAGTGGTACTCCTGTTGCGGGTGTTTCGACTGTAGGCGTCGGTAACAATCTTTTCAAAAGCAGAACATGGGATGGTTATATAGACGACCTACGTGTCTACAACCGCGCTCTATCACCAAGCGAGATAGCAGAAC
>CAYNZR010000001.1:28563-35528 GCA_964401785.1 uncultured Candidatus Saccharibacteria bacterium | reverse complement strand
CGATCAATAACAAAACAGACAATGCAATGATGTACCAAGCCCAACCGGTAGCTGCATCGCAGAGCTGTGCACTTCTGTCATTAGGATGCTTGCCGACGCCAGTCATCGCCATGTAAGCAACGCCGCATACGGCCGACACAGTTTCCTGTGCGGCCCCGTAAACAACTAGAGCTACAAGTGCGCAAATCTGTGCAGGAGTAGCTCTTTTCTCTGCCGCTGCCGAGTACAAGACAGCGCCGAACAAAAGTAGTCCCTCAATGCCTCGTGCGACGTAATAAATTTCTTCGGCCGCACGTTTGCTATCTACCCAATATGTAGATAGAGATACATATCCATCATGAGTAAACAGAGTTACTGCGGCAAGGATGACTATCAAAAACCACATCAACGATCACGCGGCCCAGGACCTCCTGACATAGCGCGCAGCGTCTCGATGATGGTTCGATCACCCTTCAATCGATACACAGCAAGAAGAACCCCAGAAAGAAACGCAATTGCGATAAAAAAGTATGTCATTGCTTTCTCCAAAAAAAGATCAACATCTAGCCCACCAAGACCAGCCAACATTATTTGTTCCTGATACAGCGCTAGCCTTGCACTGAACATTCACGTTTGTAGCATTAACCGTCACCTCACGTATCTCGGCGTTCCCGGCGTCTTGGCTGTTCGGGACAACGCCGAATTGTGTCGGCGTAGTAGCGAGCCCGTGTGGAATGGCGAACAAAGAAACAGCTCCTGTACCTGAGAACGTAGTTACCCCGCCCGCCTCGAACTTGTTAGCCCCTTTAGTCCCAACGCGGCGCACACGCACAGCCGCTGCGGATGGCACGAGTATTGGGTCTGCATTGGTCCCGATATCACCACCCACCACATCGACGCCGTCAATGTCAACTGCTGCAAGGCTGCCCAAATCTACTAACCGAGTGCTTCCGGTCCATGTCGGATTTGTGATATGCAATCCAAGAACTTTCGCTGGCGTAGTGCCTAGAATCACCGGTTGAGTAGTTGCTAGCTGGAAATCGCAGTTGACAAGCTTTGTACCGCGGTTCGTTCCAGTGTTAATGTTCAGCGCGCGATTCGTTCCGCTGAAATAGCAGTTAGTGAAAGTTGTGTACTGCGTATTTAGGAGCGTTACACAATCGCCGCTACCGTTTTGGTTGAAGTAGCAATTCGTGAAAAACACGTAATTGATTGGCGCGACACCGGTGCCCTCTAGGCGGACCGACCCGAAGTTATTACCGCTGCCCTCGAATAGCGTGTTGACGAACTTATGCACCCCGGCCAACGTCGCCCGGCTGACAAACTTGAGGCACTCACCGGCCATGTTCGCCGGGCTGAACCGGCAATCCGACACCACCATCGAACCGGCGTTCTCGATGTGCATGCCGAACTGCGCAGTCGCGGGGATGATCTGGCACCCACGCATTGAAAACTCATTGCCCGCCCCCGCGGTGCCTGTCGTTTTCAGGTGTGCGAATACGTTATCCCCGAAGATGCAGTCGAGAATCTCCGCGTAGAAGCACACATCGTGCAGTTGGATCGAGTTGTAAAGACGAGTGAACGTGCAATCCTTTGTTATGAATTGGTTCACGTTGTTCACATAGACGCCAACCTGTAACGTCTTAGCGCCGTTCTGCTCGCCTTCGATAGTCAGGCTTTTCAGCGTGAACTGAATCGAGGTGACGTTGAAGCATGGAGCATTCGCGCGAGCGAATAGCCGCGTCCTGTCACGCTGCTCGCCCTCGACGGTTATAGGGCCGGCGTTGATGTTGAGCTGTGAGTCGAGCCGGTAGTGACCAGTCGGCACGAAAAGTACACGGTTGTTCGTGGCGCAGTAGTTGATCGCACTCTGAAATGCTGTCGTTACATCGAGCGTCTTCGCTGTAGAACGCACATCGGCGATCTGTGGCGCGGTCATGAAGTCAAACACGCTCACACGTTCCGACAGCTTCTCTTGCACATTATGAGAAACAGCACCAGTTGCCGCCTGGATGAACCCTATAAGAGACGCGCCCCCAGGCCCTGCAATGGTGCTCAGAATGGTGGTTGCGTTTTCTACGTTGTAGTTGTCAAACGTAGAGACAAGAACGTCAGCGGATGTGCGCACCTCAATCTTATAAATTCCTCTCCAATAAATGTTCGCCCTTCCCGCGGCGTCCAAAATAATCGGGTTCGCGTTGGGTACCGTTTCGTTTATGTCCGACCATGTGAGGCGAGGTGTGGTCGTCCCTGCGTCATAGGTGTAGACTTTCCCTCCGGACAGAGGGTTGCCGTTATTGTCAAAGTATTGTTGCGGCGCAACTGGTGCGATGGAGGCCATTGAATGCTTTCTAAGGCGATAGGCGCAGCGTTAGCGCCATTTGCAATGCTAGTTCTTTCAGTGCTGGTGCTTTATCCTGCGCGAAGGGCTGTCGAAAAATTTATGTCTGATGGATGGTTTAAGCGCTTACTTCTCAAGCGCATAAGTGGCTCCTAGAGGAAGCCCAAGCCTTGGCGCTAAGTAGGCTGCCGTTTTGTCTCTTAGGACGTTTGCAGAGTATTTCGGCGTTGCAAGTAATGCATTTCCTCGGTCGCTAAGAATTGCATGCCGTGTAGCGCCCCTGGCCAGAGCGGGGATGACTGTCGCAACTGGGTTTCCAGTTGCGGCAGCGAGACCGAGACCTCCGAACGCGTCTAATGCACTAACCCCAGCGCTATCGGATACCTCGGTAGCCGCTTTCGGGAATGCGCCTCCAAATCTTGCCGCAACGTCGAGGCCGTCAGAAAGTTGCTTACCCTTCTTGAGTTGGTTTGTAAGCTTGCTTGCAGCCACGTTCCCTGTGTTCGGATTTAAAGCGTTCTGAACGCTGTAAGTCTTAGCGATCAACCGACGCGCTTCGTCAAATTGGCCTGCGAGTTCAGGGCGGCCCGAGTTACTCAGGTGACGCATCAACTGATCTTCTACGGCCTCAGCCGCCGAAAGCTGTGCTTTCCCTAACGCCTGCTTCGCAGGATCGGAGGCAGAGACAATGCCGCTCAGGTTCTTTGAGCCCTGCGATCTAAGCGTCTTAACTGCCTCTACGGCTGATCTAGCATCGAAAGAATCTTTAGCCAATGCGTCGGTGAGTTTTACAATCTCGTCTTTCCCTGATACGGCCAAGTCTGGGAAATCAGCTTTCAACCGATCTGATACAGCTGAGAGAGAAAGCAAATCATTGCGGTATACGTCATCTGTCGATACACGTCCTGACTTTGATATCTCGTCATACACCTTACCGGCCCCAGCGCGTATTTCCTTCATCGTTTTTTCTGTCAGAGGGGCATTTTCTGTAAGACCTAATGATTCCCTAGCAAGCCTGTTAGTGACCTTCTGGTTTTTTAGAGATGCCGTCTGCTGTGTCATGGCTTTCCCGCCAATCGACTCAAGCACACGATTAGTCGTCGTAGGGTTAGAAGTCGCAGGGGGAACTACATATCCAGCGCCAATTGCCTCACGAAGCGCCGCATCTCGAACAGCGTTCTGTTGTTTCGTTGCCTCAACAGCGGCCATCTTAGAGGCGATGCGATTGCTAGCGATCTCTCCTATTTTCTGTCCGACCTTCTGACCAACAGCGCCACCGGCAGCTCCGAATGCTCCGGCGGCAGCACGATCGGATAGATCGCCCGGGGTGGTGAGGGCGCCTCCAATGCCGCCAACGATACCGGCTCCAGTAACCGTATTCGCGCCCGGGATCATCGCTGTTGGGGCAAACATTGCGACATTCCCGGCAATGTCTCCGAGTTTTCCTGCCTTTGTCTCCATGAGCGGACGATCAAGACTTTCCGCTTCCGCAAGGCTGTCTCTCGTTTGTTGCGCAGATTCCGCGGCTGTAGGCATCCCAAGATACCTGGAAATCCTCTGCGACCTATCATTTCCGACAAAGTTTTCAATCGCTTGCGCAGGGACATCGAGCGCCTGCTTAACCGCATTTCCTGCCCGAACAACAGCCCGCCCCATGCCGGCGGCGAAGTTCTGTGCTGTAGACCCTAGCGGGGAGGCCGAATCATCAACCGTTGCAGGCTGATAGTTCTGGATTACAAATTCTCCTAACTGTTCAGCGCTTGCTCCATCAGGGCCTTCCACTTTATAGACGCGACCGTCAGGGCCTTGTAAACGGTAGACAGGCATCTACTCGACCCCAATGATGCGGAATCCGCCTTTTGATGCTGCCGGAATTTGTTTTTTTTCATCTGGTATCTGAACACCTGGATGATTCCTTCTAACGGTGCTCTCTACCCTTCCGGCCACTTTCGCGAGATTATCGGCCTGTGCCTTTAGGTCGTTCGACGAATAAATTATGCTCTGCACCCTTGTTGGGTCAGCAACAACCTTTTGCAAAATCTCATAGTCAGGCCCATTTAGAACGCCTAGGTTGTATGCCTCTTTGGCCTGAAGCATCATGTCGTTGTACTTTGACCCCATGATTGCTCTCTTTGCTGGGTCTGCCATGTTTAGCCTATTCCAATTGCTCAACTCTTCTTTGTAATCGCTTATTGCCTGACCAAGATTCTGCGCTCCGGCCAGTTGTTTCTGCGCGGCCTCAGGCAATGAGGATTGTTTAGCTGGCCCTACCGGAACCCTCGCCCCAGTGGAGTCTGGTATCGTAACGATCTGAGGTTGCGCGCCGGCACGATTCGGTGGCTGGACTAGACCAACCTGACCGCTCGGCAACTGCACAGGAACAGGAGAGCCGTACGTAACCGGCGCTCCAGCTTGAGCAATCTGCGATTTCGCAGAAATAGCAACTTGGTTTGGAACCATACGGCCCTGCTGGTCAATCATTACCGGCTCGTTCGCCTCTTTGACATAGGCTGAACGTTTATCTATACTCGCCTTGTAATAGTCAAGCTGCTTTACTGTTCTGTCTAGCATCGCATCTCTTATTGTCGCGTCAAATTGCTCTGGCACCATATTTTCAACTTGTCGTCGTGTTTCTGCATCTTTCGAATTTCTTAGTAGATAACCGCGCAAGATGGGCCAGTTTTCTGGATTCGCGTTCCTCAAAAAGAAAGCTACCTCCTCCCCTCTCTGGGTCTCTACTGCCTGCTTATCTTTATCAGCAGACGACAGGTCTTTATTGACCTGAGCCTGAATTTTCTGGGCATCAATACGGCTTTTTCTTAATGCGTCTGCTTGATTAACGTACCCTTGCTTCAGCAGGCTCTGCTCTAATGCGTCATCACGAAGTCCTTGCTCAGCACCTGATCGGAGTGCATTTTTGAAACCAATTTGTTCATTTCTATCTGAGACATAGGCGTCTAGCTGTTGTTTGCGCAACGCGTTTTGCTGCTGAGCTCCCTGAATCGCAAGGACGTTCCCGTAAGATTCCAGTGGATCACGTGGCTGAAACTGCCTAACTCCAAGCGCTATATTTGGGTCAATTTGAGTCATCAGTAATCTCTAGTAAACAATGTTTCCGTTTCCGTCTCTCAGCGGCTGACTGTTGTTACCTTTAATTGCGTTTACCATTTGATTTCCCTGGTACCAGTTAATTCCGTTGTTAAGAGCTCCGGCCCACGCATTCGCGTGCCCTATTTGCCCAGCGGCAGCGGCATTGCCTGCACCGATAAGATTTCCGCCGATCTGTCCAGCAGTCGCCATTCGGTTCTGGTTGTCGAGATTTGTCTGTGTCTGTCCGACTCCAGATAGAGCGGCGATGCGGTTGTATCTATCACCCTGCTGTCCCCTGAACCGGTTGTAAGACGATTGGAATTCCTGCGAAGCTAGCCCGCTGTTAAAATCTTGTAATGCCCTCAAGACAGAACCACTGTTATAACGGCCTTTAGCCAGTGCGTTGCGATTGATGGCATCCTCTCCTTGCTGAAGGCGGAACTGATAGCCTGGGTCAGACATGTAGTCTGACATGCGGAAGTCGCGCAGGAGATTTCCAAATTCCTGCCTAGAGTCTTGCTGTGATGGCATCCATCCTGTCTGAGAGTAGGACTTCATAGTAGGCTCACCATATCCAGTAGGCAGCGATTTCGACACCGGTCCACCAATCACCATTCCAGAGCCATCGGACAGCGCCGCGCTTCTCATAGGAGACATCGATGGCCGCAATAGAACATTGTCGTTAGTTGGAACTTGCTGTGCAGCCTGATACTCTCCAAACGACCGCAGATAGTTGGTTGGATTTCTCGGCCCGAATCCAACCATGTCAGAGGGACGTTCTCCACCAGCAACCGGAGGAGCGCTACCACCCGTTTGAAGCGGTTGCCCGTCATACCCAGGTTGACCGTATCCAGCTGGATTACCAATCCCCATACCGTACAGCAGAGCGCTTAACCCCTGTTGTCCGGCATGACGCCATGGGGCAGAATCCTCCCTACCCTGCTGGTACATATCCCATTGCAATCTATTCGCATCGTTTGATGCCGACTGTTGTGTAGCGGCCGCATTTTTGCTCGCCCTAGACGCAATGTAAGCTCCACCAATTACACCAGCAGCCCCAATAGCCGCAGCTACAAAAGACATTTTTGTACCTCTGTTGAGATTCTGTTTTTGACATTATTTGAACTATCAAATAAATATCTACTATCCGGCACAATCAACTCTTCCTCTATCTCATCAAGGTCTGTTTTGTTTGTCTTATGAACAGTTATACATAAAGAGTCTTCGATCGCAAATACTGCTCTCTGCGTTCCAGGATTGCTCACGATTACTGACCCAGGGCCATAATCAATGGCTGGATTTATTCCATCTGTAACGGACACACGACCGAACGCGACTATGTAGAAATGTTGCTTCTTGTGTAATTTTCCTACAATCATTGTTCCGGCAGGACGAAACAATGCCCGAGCATACATTCCATCAGCAAAAAAATGCTCGGTACGCAAATCTTCCGACTGAGGAATACGAGACATAAATTCAATTGCCGAAGAAATCGCCTCTGATATTGGAGAAACGACACTTTGATCAATAGACGGCGAATGAATCATGGAGATAT
>CAYNZR010000001.1:22414-28553 GCA_964401785.1 uncultured Candidatus Saccharibacteria bacterium | reverse complement strand
TGGAAGAGGATTCGCGACTGCGCTACTGGCGCTGTGTGCGTGACAGCAAACGCACCAGTTGGGGGCACAACGCTAATAATTCGAAATGCAGAGTCATTAGTTCCAGACCAAGCATTCACGATTGCGTTGTTGTTGTTCACCTCTCTGTTGCTGATCAAAACCGACGTTGTACCGGCAGCAACCTGAAAGCTCCCGCTCCTAACGTCTAGAGTTTGATTACCGACGGCGCTAGAATTGGTCGGCGGTTCAGGCTTCGAGAGACGCTCAAAGAACCTAAACCAAGGTTCTGACACGGTAGCCGGGAACGACGGAACAACATCGTCTGTGATAGGAGTGTTAATTTTCGGGATTGGGATCATGGCGTGAACTCCGCAACAGCGCCAGTAATTACTGGCTTCACAGGAGCGGAGATACTCATCTCTAACACAAGGTCTCTTGCCCTTCCTAGACGATTAAACCGTGCTCTCGTTTTGTACTTTCCCTGTTTCCCGATGGGAGTTCTACGCTCGTATCCCCACGTGCGCCCACCATCTTTCGAAACTCTGAGGGTCACCTGCGGGTCTACTTCCTCCGGCGTAAATCCAGCCGCTCGACCGACTCCTGGCTCAAAAACGAACTCCACCGACGAACAAGTGAGGAAGTCGTAGTTGCTATTTGTGTGCGGTGACGACCTAACTCGCCGAATCGTCCCAATCTCGTCTGTGTATACGTCTTTATCAAGAACGTACAGCCTTGCGGCTAACAATGGGTTGTTTCTCCCACCAACAATGTTGTAGCCGCCGAAATACGCGTGACATGTTGGAGTCCACGCACCTTCAGTTCTGCCGTCAGCACCAAGTGGTTTTTGGCTGCTTCTCTCATGCCAAAGCTGTGTTGTTAGGTCATACACCCACGTCTTCCCTTGTGTTGGGAATGTGAGAACATAAAACTGATGGCCTTCTTGCTGGTAGGTAAACGCGAACGCATCGCTCACCACCGCATAATCCATCCACTCATTTTCTATGGGATGCGTACTTACTCGTGATGCTTGTAGACCATGAACGTTGATCAAAAATCGCCCGCCATCTCCGTCTTGTGCTAGGAACAGAACAGAGCCTCCAGTCTTTGCTACCGAACCGCTCGCCATTGTTCCATATGGAACATACGTTCCCTGTATGCGATCGAATACATCGTCTCCTCCAACAACAGCCCAAAGCTCCGTAGAAAGTTCACCAACCGCATATAGAGTGCGCTCTACAGCAATGACACTCTATAGAGAGTCGCTCAGGTTCTCCGCACTCGCGAAATCTAGCGCGTTCCATGACGTTGGATCAAAAGGCGCAGACCAAAAGAATTGGTCGGAGTCTCTTCCGTGAGCGATGAATAAACCATCAACCGCTGTGCACGTCATCGCGTTAGATGGATAGTCGGCGTCGGAAATGACGCCAATTCCCGATCCGTCTATGTTCCCGTAAACGCTGATCGACCCCGAGCCAGACGAATAAATGGCGATCGCCATGAACTGATCGCCTGCCTGAGCAAACGTTATCGACGAACACGGGGCTCCAAAGTTGCCGATAACAAGCTTTGTGGCTCCTAGAGTTATCGTCCCGTCGGAGCCTGTCGAAATGCTTGCAATGTGGATAAGCCTGTTCTCTGTGCTGACAATCAAGCCGCGTGGAGTTGGCATCAACCCTATGACTTGTCGGTCTGACGTAAGACCCCCAAGAGAAGCCAAAAGCCCAAGACCAGGAGTACCGTATAAAACATTTCCGCGCTCCGGGTCTTGCTCTACGTAAAAATTGACACAGCGCTGAGCGCTTGCCTTCCAAGACTTGGACGTATACGCACCTCCGACGAATCCAGCGAGCGGCACGTTCATTAAAACGCCCCAGCTCTGTAGGCGTACCAAGGAAGAAACTGATTTGATCCGTCGCCGATATATTCGCAACCCATGCTTACGTCTGGCAGGTTGTTTTGCTGTACTGCCGCCCTTGATTTCGCTGCCAACCTAGCCAAATCCGGGGAAACCAATTTGCCGTACTCAGGACACAACCTCTCGGCAATCGAGAACACGATCGCGTCTTCATACCCTGGAGGGAGACTGACGATCACATCTAGATTGGCGTATTCACTTAGCACTACCCACGCGCCGAAATACAACGTTAGTCCGGATAGCGGCTTCGGCCATAAATTGATCGTGCCATTTGGATATCCTGTTTCATAAAACAGGACCGATGGGAAATCGTTACCTAGAGACTTCAGGCCGATACTCACGAATTCGTCTTGTGTGACGTTCGATATTGGCCTGTCGTAACTTACGGAGTCACGCGTAAACGCATACTCTATTCTGACCGGCCGCGGCACCGCAATGACTCCGCTGGTTCCTACTGTGTAGGCGGAAACCCCAGCGGTTAATGGATGAGTTCTGTCTACAATGTCGTAGGCGTAAAGATTTTCTGCCTGCCACGCATCGAGCATCAGATTGAGGCTGATGAGCGCGTCGCTTGCGTCATCAGCGTCCATAGTCTCACCAGCGCCTACAATGGTAGCCATCCGCATGGCGCGGGTCAGCAAGTCTCTTACTGTTCTTGTCGCTGCCATTTATGAAAAAAGGGGGCACTAAGGCCCCCTAAGCTCTTCGGAGGAGAACAGTTAAACCGCCACGAAGTACGCGACACGAGTCGCCGCAGTTGCGGCGGCCGGGCCGGTAATCGTGATTGTGTTTGCCGTACATAGGACGCGAACCACAGACGTAAACGTGGTGTCTGCCGCGGCCTGAGCCACTACAGCCCAAGCTCGATGATTCGCCGTTACACCTGGAACGGTAATCACCACGCTCGAAGCCGCGGCCGCCACAGTAGCATAGCCTGATTGTACTAGTTGACCAGAGGTTGGAGCTGCAGTCGTTGACAAAGCTCCCGAAGTTGGAGTTCCTCCGGACGTTGCGAGCTTTTGAGCCACCAGTGCGGCCTCTAGCTCCGCAGAAAGCTCTACGACTTGACCAGCCGCGTATCCCTGATAAGCACGGGTAAGAGTTACAGCCATGTTTATGTCCTTTCTTAGCCGTTGGTGGCGACGCGTACCGCCAGTTCAGGGTAGGTCGCGGCCCATCCAAACAGCACGTCCATACGCATATTCGAAATGTCGTTGGTCGGGTCGTAATACTCAGTCAGTTTCAAGGTGAAACCTTCGTCTGAAACTTGAGTGACTTTCGCGTTCTGCCCCTGCGGAACGAACATCGGGACCATCGCTAGAGTGAAGGCATCCTCGTGGAACACGACAGAGGCGTCATAACCCTGGCTGGCACTGCCTTGAATAACATACGGAGCAGCCGTGGTCGGAGAAGCCGTGCAGTTTTGGAATGACCCACTCGGAGTTACTGGCGGGCTGATGTTGATTGTCGTGGCGCCGACAAGAGCGTCCGCCGTAACAACAAACTGCTTTAGTCGACCAGTCGACACACGAGTCTGCGGGTTTACATCAAATACGCCTGGCAATGTAATTACGGTACCTGCGGCAAGCGTGCCGCCAGCAATGGCAACAACAGTGATAGCAGAACCAGTTTGACCAGCACCGTTGATGTTCGTCGCAGTAGCCGCACCGTTTGTTTGACGTGCGACGTTTTGGCCCATCCCGACATTCAGCCCGAGAGAGTCAACAACAAGGCCGGAGCCGTACTGTTTGCCGATTGTTGAGGCGCTATTAAATAGACCAGCCAAGCCCTGAACAGACGATGCATTGAGGCCAGACGAAAGCACTGCATTGCGACGGCCATCGCGAGGAGCAGCGTTGTCGTCCAGAATACGGCCAGCCTGTAGAAACAGAGCAAGCGCTTCAGCCTGGGTCGCAGGCTGCGGCATGGTCGTTAGGTTGGTGGAAACTTGATTGGATACAGTGGTGCGCACCAAATCTAGACCTTGGCGCTCAACTTCATTCGCCACCGTTGCCGCCGCCGCCTGAATTGCCTTCTGCAAGTCAGGGTCGGACAGAGAGACCGTCCGCTCAAACAGTGTGAAGTTAAGATCGCACCCTCCTTGTTGGAGGGTCAGCGTGATCGTCTGGAATACTGTGCTTTGTGGAACAGCAGTTCTACCAGCTCGATAGGTATATCGAGGCGGCTTCTTAATGTTAATCGTAGCGCCGGGCGCATACCCGTGGCTTTTGTTCGAGCCGAACTCGGCTTCATATTTCCGATTGGCGCCCTTCGCGAACACCAACATGTTTTTTAGTACCGCAAGGCACTCTCGCGCCACCAGCGAACTAGTTGCAATAGTGTTAGATGCCATTTTATACCCGCAGGGTTATCGCGCCCACCAAGCACCTTGCTTTTTGCGCATCGCTTCGTATTCCGCCTGAGACATTTGAGTAAGATCACTCTTAGTGCTCTTACCGCTGCCTACCGGCTCGATCGGAGGAGGCGCTTTGCTAGCGCGCTTAGTTGACTCGGCCTTACTCTCTAATCGCGCTTCGATCTTTCCGATCTCACGCACCTGAGCCGGCGCGGATAATTGCGAGATACGCTTAAGTTCGTCCTGGTTCTCGCCTAAGTACTTAACAACATCAACACCACTTTCAGATTCCTTGATGGCTATGCCAGCAAGTTGATGTATCTTGGTGCCAACGTTCTCTATGTACTCTTCGAAATCCTCGTCTTTGTCGGCCGCGGCCTGTAGCCTCGCCTCCCAAGATTGCTCGAGTCTCTCGACGGCTTGGACTTGCTTGCTGCGCTCCGCCCTACTTTCGATTTCCTTGACCCTCTCGGCTACCTTGTAGTCCGCTAGGGCCTCAAGGTATTCCTCGTAAGTGCCAAAGTTCTCTTTGGTAGGAGGGCCTTGCGGTTGATCAACCTTTGGAGCCTGCCCCTTTACGAGGGTCTGCTCGATTAGGCCGAAAAGCCGCTCGTTCATGCGTTGTGCGTCCCGCGCTTGATTGCGGTACTCCAGCGCACGCTCACTTAATCCACGCTTTCGCTTACCCTCTTCACGCGGCTCCGCGCCATCGGCGCCCTGCGCTTCGCTATTAGGTTCAGCGTCGGTCTGCTCTTGACCTTCCGTTTTTAACTGTTCGGTTTCAGTATCGGGTGCCGAGTCCGACTCATTCCCCTGCGGGGGCGCGGCCGTGTCTGTGCTCATGTCGAACGAAGGTACACATTATGTACCGCCGCGCGGTAAAACAAACTTTACCGTTACTGGTCCACGCTAATAAGTGGGACTGTGTTACTCACCGCTGTAACTCTATAGCCGGCACCTGTGACTGGATTTGTCACGGTGATGGCCTGCGTTGCTTCAATGCGCTGTACGACACACCATGGAGCGGCGGCGCTGTTCTGCCGCTCTAGAACAACGGCACCATCTCCTGCATTTTGAACTAAAAAGGTGTGGCCGCAGGCGTGACGACAGCGCCAAGTGTGGTGGTTAGAACTGCCATTTGAACCCCCTTATTGCAAAATAAACAAACACAAAACAATTGCCATAGCCTCTTCTTCTTCTGCTGCCAAAATATTGAGACCCACAAGAGAAATATCTATGGCGCCAAGTTGTTTTAGAGTATCAATTCTCTCATTTGGTAGAACTGGAGGAAACTCTATGTATTTATCATTATTGTCATTATCTACATTATTGTAGTTCGAATCGACTTTTCTATCTACAAGATGATTGTCAAATGATCCTTGATTACCGACAGAGTCGTGGTTTCTTTTAGCTGATGACCTATCTACGCTTCTTGCGAAATTTATAATCCGTCGTATGCTTCCAACGGAAGCTCCAGCAGTTCCATCATTAATAGAGTCGATGGGCTGACCAGGCCAAGATATCGTTCCGGTTTCTGATGAAATTGATTGACCAATCAAATTCACAGAGACACCAGCCCCTAACTGACCTTGGCCCATCCCTATGAACGTATCTCCTAAATCCTCTCCTCCAGAGATGGAAAAGACGCCGAGTTGAGCCTGAATATCTGTTCCGATTAATTCGGCCGACATTCCCGCAGATAACACACCCTGCGCGGAAGAAAACTGCAACCCAATAAGGTTTGTACCTTGCCCAGCAGGCAGGGAAAGCAATCCCTGCTGCGCAGAAATCTGCAACCCTGTTAGATTCGCAGAAATAGAAGCGGACACAAGGCCCTGAGCAATATTTGCCGCCTGCCCTCTACCAGG
>CAYNZR010000001.1:7719-22404 GCA_964401785.1 uncultured Candidatus Saccharibacteria bacterium | reverse complement strand
GGCTAGCAACGGTCAGGGCACCCTGACTTATGCCGATCTGTTGTCCGCCTGCCACAGCAATATCCCGTTATATGTAGACGGATATTCCGGGGAGGAACGTCCCAAGCTGGACGGCAGAAGACGAACCAGCAATGGATACAGAACCTCCTCCACCGGCAGGAGCCAACGCAACTATGAAAGCAAGTTTCCCGGCGTTGCCAGAGTGGATAAATGTAGAGTCGAAGTTTCCTGTAGCTCCGGCGGTTGCCTGAGTAAGGTCTGCAAGTCCGATGCTTGTCCAGTTTGATGAAGCAACAAATGCTCGCTCCGTCATTGCCGCCGGCTTTGTCCATGTTGATGCTCCGGACGCTGAATTATCAGCACCGAAGAACCCTATGATGTCGCAGCCATTAACCGATGTAGTAACGCTTAGCCCTGTTACAATAGAAGGGCTAGCTGTCATTGTGCTAACTGGGTTGTTGCTTATCTGGTGCGGCGTTGTTCCTGACGCGCGACCTGAATAAGATGCGATGATCATCGAACTTACCGATGATGAGCAGTTAAAGGCGTATGTGGCAGGCTCGCTAGCTCCTGCCTCTCTGATGTACAGGCGCATGCGCTGACCGTCACCAGTTACGGTAATTGGGGAGCCGACCGCCTCAACAAACGGGAATGAAGCATCGGTTGTTACCGTACCGGATGCTGTCTCAGATGAAATTCCAAACAAAATGATATCGCCGGCAGAAGTGCCGGATGGCTTAGTTATGGTTTCAGCCCCAGCAGGCACTGAAGCTCTAGATGTCGCCGCTACGAACGCCATTTATGAGTGACTCCTGTAGAAATATACCTGGCCGGATGTTGAGCCGATGTATATGTACCCCTTAGCTAATGGTACGTACTGGAATCGGCCAAAGATTCCGTTTGAGTCGTCTGGCGCTGTCTCGTATGTTCCTGTGAATGTGCGGGTAGACCAAACCTTGGTAGTTGGATTTAGCTCCCTTATTACATTCCTTGAGCCAGAAGTATCTAAACCAGCATAAACCCCTCGACCGCTATCCCATGTTAGCCCAGAGTCACCACCAGGTGCCGTACCAGTGAAACCAGTAGTGATTGGCGCTGATGTTGGACTAGACAAGTTGTATAGTGCAGTCGTTCCTCCGAATACAGCACATACCTCGTCTCTAGACTGCGAATAAGCGGAATGCAGCGTGTTTCCCGCAGACCAAGTGGGCGTGTACTGAGTCCATGTATTAGAGACAGGATCGTATTTGTACAGACGAGCAATCTGATCGGATACGTACCACAAAACCCCACGAATTGGATCGGAAGTCAGCGACCCACGAATTCCAGAACCAAACGAAACGTCTGCATGCGTTCCAGCTGATGCCCATGTTCCAGTTGACAGATTTACAGAGTCATTAGTGTTGTGAGGCGTAGCAGTAATCCACACTCCTGGCTGACCAGCCCTATACATCCTTCCTCCTAATGCGGCCAGCAATGATCTTGTATGGCTGACGTTTGGCTTTCCATCAGAGTTGTATGCAGCCTCAGCAATGACCTGTGCGTCAGGTGTTGGATTCGACACAACACTCCACGCCGGAGTGTTTGAGTCAAGTGGGCCAAACTTCAATACCTCATTACCGCCGTAATCTCCGTGACCTCCTCCATGTATTACTAAGTATGGATGACCTCCAATATCGGACAGGCATCCTCCGCACCATGCGCGAATCAAGTTAACTGGGTTTCCTAATCCAGAGTAACTTGTTAACGTGGACTGTACTGAGTCAGGATTATTAGTGCCTGAAATAGAGGCTACTGTTCCAACTGAAATGTTGGCGTATGACGGCAACGATGATGCGATGACATTGATGCTAAACGGCAGAGAATCTGTGAATGCCATTGCTATACAGTCCTAGGTCGAATGGCGAATAGCGGCTCATCGACATACCGCTGCGCGTTGCTGATGTAGTTTGGAGCGCTGGTAATTCGTGACCAAGATGCCGATGCTCCGCTGATACCATGGTCTACTGCGTACGCTACGGCGGCTATTCCGTGCAATTCGCTGTATTGGATCAATCCGTCTGCGCTAACGGCAGCACCAGGCGCTCCAAAGTTTTGGCCTAACGTTCCAGTTGCGCCAGCATCAGCCTGAGCCCTTGAGACCATATTTGAATATGCCTGGGCGAATGTGAACCAAGTTGTCGGAGCGTCGTTCGTTTGGCCGTCACCCCACGGTATAGAGTAGGCATTGGACATCTGCGGGTATGGGTACCCAGACGAGTCTCCGGCTAGACCAACATAAAGCTTGGGTCCGCGACCCCTTAGACCGATGAATTTAGTTAGGTCAGTACCAGTTAGACCAACTCCTATCTCGGAGGCCCAAGATAGTGATGTGACTGCATAACCAACCATCCAAGGAGCGTAATCTCGATAAAGTCCATCTCCTGTGTATTGCTCGTTAGCTATCAACTCAATCGCTCCGAGATTGTTGCTTGGTTGCCCGGTAACCCAGTAATCGTATTGATAGTTGCAATATGTAGCCAAGCTAGATGCAGACGCAGTTCTAATTGAACTTTCAGGAGATATCGCCGCAGAAGCGGCTATTGTCCTCATGCACCAACCAAACCTACGCGCAGATGAAAATTGGTCTACGTCATTGATAGACAGTTGAGGAAGCGCAGCTAAGAAGTCCATCTCGTCGGCGGCTACGCGAGACCCGGTGAGTAGATAAGCGTCATACCCTGCTATTGGGTGATGGCTTGATGCCCAGCTAGGAGGAGCTAAGCCGCTCGGTAACGGAGTACTTGGAGTCTGGTTGCCAACGTAGCTAATGCCAGAGTTTGTACTGAGAATGTTGGTGGTAGTTGTTGCCAATACCGGCAGGCCGGTTGTCTCGTCTCGGTAGTGTGTTCCATATCGGCCATAGCGCCGCATATGCCCTACAGTTGACTGATAGGCGCGCACATCTCCATTTGTGTAGTAACGCGCCGACCACATTGGGAATATGCCGATGGATGGCGTCCAGCCGGCGCCTCCCATAGAAGTAGGGTATGAGCCCTGATCGAATGGCGCTGGGTTTGTTGCTGTGCTGTCCGTGAAGTACGCGGCTTGTGGTGTGCCGCTAACATAGTTCGGCACAAGCTTCGTTGACTTCACGTATGCAACGTTGTGGCTAGGAGTTACCTGCGGATCTGTGCCGATCCAATCTGAGCGGCTCCATCTGGTGTGGTGCAGGTGCGATAAGGCTGTTGGCCCGTACCGGGTAGAGCCTCCTACGCTCACTGTAACCGTGTAGTCCTTTTGTCCTGGACTCGCAACGTTGAGCCACCCGTTCTCGACGACTGTTTCCACCTCAGTTTCTCCGGTGGAGTATCGTCGAACGTAAAACCACACAGCTACATGTGCGTCTGTAGTCGGTCGGTAGTAGTGGAACTCCGACATAACCGGGCCAAGAATCTGGCGCACTCGGCCAGCGCTACCAAGCGCCCACGTCGAGCGGTCAATGCCTAGGCAGGATTGGACAGTGTATGTGCCGGTTACGTCGCCTGAGAATGTGACGCTCGCATCGAGCGTTGTTGGCTCTGTAACGTTAGCCCCAGACGGCGCCGTGTCCGTACGCTGTAACTTGATACTCTTTGGCGTATTGGCTGTTAGCGAAGACACTCCGCTAATCACGGCGAACTTAACGCTGCCATCAGGCCAAGTGTTACGCACTTTGGCCTGAGAAGTGGCATTGTCTGTTGTTATGTAGCTGCCTGCCGGTATATCTCCTTGCTTGAACGCTTGTCCAGCAGACCACGGCAGAGAGTTCGTTCCAGCCAGCGTGCTTGTAACAGATAGTGTTGTAATGTCTGTGGTTCCAGAAACGCCATCGTCGGCTCGGACGACGAAAGGCCCAGCCGTGCCTGTGGTAGCAGACGCACTGGCAGTGAATATGCCGTTGCTGAACGTTAGGCCAGAAGTGAGAGACCCACTCTGAAGCGTCATTGTCATGACATCAGAGTTGGCGTCAGTGAAGTATGGCGTCCCGCGCAGGTCTAGAGATTGCCCCTGTGACAGATTAAACGTTGCCCCAGAGGAAGAGCCCCATTGCGGCGCCGCATTCTGCGACCCAACAGTGATAGAACCATTCTGAGATTGGATTTGTATCCCGCTCAACGAGCGCGAAATACCTAAGGACAGAGCGCCGACAGAAGCCACAATTGACGAACCAACAAGCTGTTGGCTGACTGAAGCATTAATAGAGCCAACACTTGACTGAATGGACAGGCCAGTTAAGTTCGCAGAAGAACTTACGTACGGAGATTTCCTCGATCGCAGATTAACAACGATCCCGGAACTAAAGCTCCCAACCAAAACAGGAGAATGCTGCCCAGAAATGGCAGAAGAAGCGCCTGCCGCAGATACAGTAAGCGCCCCCTGTTGTACTCCTAATACATGACCAGATATTGATGAAGAACTAGACGGTGAAAGCTGCCCGTGCCCTACATTTATCTGTTGACCGTTAGCCACGACATACCTTCACCTAACTAGGATAGTCTAAGTAACGCGGTGACATTATCGTTTACAGGCACATTTAGAGTGAAATCGGCGGCATTAACTGTCTGCGCCGGGAATGTGTATACCGCGATGGCTTTGTTGCTCTGAGTAGAGTTGTATATCAATATGGCGTCAAAAGACGTTGATATTGTCACATTGGTAAAAACAATATTGCTTGAGGGTGTCCAGTGCCCTACAGTTCCAGTAGATGTTGGCTCAGTTGCGTTATTTATAGTTACTCCACCAGCCGTGTAGTTTGTTCCTGTAACCTCTCCTGTTGATGAGTATGCAGTATCTCCCGCACCACGGGTTGCGGTCGCGAAATACAGAGCTCCCTTGAGAGTGTCTTTTGTCGTCGTTCCTCTTACTACTGTGGTTCCTAGCGCATGCTCACCCTTTAATAGCTGAGACTTGAACGAAGTACATACCGCTTGAGTATTTGCCATTTATTTCCCTATTCGTATTTAAATCTGCTCAGACGATGAACTAATTTCTTCACCTGACTTTAAATAAACATGCGCACTTTTTTTAACTAATTCTCCAGTGGAATCATGCCAATATTGCTTAAAGACGATTGAGTTTTTATCAAAACACCATTCGTTTCCATACGTTAGAGATTCAACAGGGACATTGCCTTTTGATGTAAAAATCAGCGGCGATTCTTCCATAAATATCTCGCTCATTAGTTAATTTTTTAAACACATCCATTCGATTCAGAAGACACAACAGCTCCACTCATCGAGCCATCATCACCTCTGACAAACTCAATTCGCTTTGATCCAGGTGGGATATATTCGTTGTCATTAACAACAACTGCTCCCGATAGTTTGTTGTCTATTCCTCGGATGAATTTAATTCTTTTCCCGCCGGAATCGTTTAGCGAATGCGCAAGAGCAGCAATTGATGAAGCGATTGACTCTTGTGATCTTTTTAGAGCCTCTATCTCTACTTTCTCGTGTTGCAGCGATCCATCGCTATCAATCTCTGTAGCCCTAGAGACATAATCCTTCAACTCAGAAACCTTTGCAATTAGGGTATCTTTTTCTGCTGAAGCTATCGCGGCTTCAGCCTCAAGCCTAGCTACCTCTACCGAGGCGCGAGCCTTTTCTATCTCCGCTCCGGCCTTTATCTCTTCCCTGCGCGTGTTAATGTCGATATCGCTTTGAACATCAATTAGCTTACGCTCAAGCTCATCAATACGCTGGCTTGCCTGGGAAATAATTGATTGCGCTTGCTGTAAAGACTGATCGCGCTGAGCAATAATTTCCTGCATCTGCATTGCAACCTGGGACGCCTGAGCGATTTGAGCCGATTGATCCTCGCCATCTTCTTCACTCTCTTCATTCTTAAGTTCACGAGGAACCATCTTTGCTAGACGATCCGCGATTTCCTGAGCACCAGGCCAGTTTTGACGCCGGACAAATATATCGCCTATAGCCTGCCAAAGTTCTGGTTTGCTACTAAGCATAGCCTGCATCGCCTCTACGGACTCTTGCCTCAAAGTCCCGAATGACGGACCAACAGAAACAGCCACGTCGTAGCGCCCAACTCCGAGGTTGTAGATGCGCTGCACGCCGCTATCTCCGCGAATTTCAACCATCGCGCGTTCAATATCAGGGCTGTGCTGCACAACAGATGCAGTCTCGTCATCGCCGAGTATCCGCAATACTCTCTTCGTGTCGTAGACGTGCGGGATTATGTCTACAAGGATGCGGCCGGTTGCGAGGATTCCACGGGCCATGTTGTCTAGGTAGTGATACGTCGCGGTATCGCCTTCGCGCTGACGCGCGTTGATCGCCCTTCCGCTCGTTTCGTTGGACGCAGCCCCGAAGTTCGCCGCATGCTGCCCTGTTATCCACTGCAAATCTTGTGCAGCAGACGCCATAGCCTGAACGTTTCCTGTAGGCACCTGTGGAGAAGGTTGCCGCATTGGAGGAGGAGCTAGCTGGCCGTTTATGTCTACCGGCTCGTACTCAAGATATGCGGCGTTGCTGTTGTTAGATCGCGCCCATTTCTGCTCCATGCCCTTGAATTGGCCTTTTGCTCCAATCCACGGCGCAGTCTTCTGCAACGCAAGCATTTCAACCATCACAGATGCCTGATAGTTGTACATACGGGCCGGGTCCATCGCCCTATGTGTAAGTCCTGTGTACTGTATTTCGCCGTCAATGCATTGCTCATTTCCGACGACACGCACAACCGGCAGGTATCTACCAGGCCATATGCGGGAGTCTATTACTGAGTTTCCGCCTAGTTTGAACCACTGCACTTCTCTGCGTCTGGCTTGCCTCACCGATACGATTTGCGTCGGATCGATTGCGGCGTTCTCTGCTTCTTCGCGTTCGACTACAGAGCCATTAGACAGCATGTAGAGAGTAGTTTCTCTATTCACCAATCTGTAGTATTCGGCGCACCTTACTGAGTCAGAACTCCACCACCCGCTTGGGTCGTTTTCACCAGGCCAATCGGTGTGCACTACGTCTGGGTACTCTTCCTCGAAAGCCTCTCGACTGTAGCTATCCTCGATAAAAACAAACTTACCGTCGCTGCCATCCATCTCTTTCGCGTCAGGGTCCCACGTCACAGACATAGGGTCGAGGATTCTTTTTATGAAGATTTCCTGGTCGAACCCATCATCGTCTGCATATCTAGTTAGAACTCTCCATGCCCCTTGACCCCCAGCAACCTGAGTAAATGCGGCCGTCTCGTAGGCCATCGGCGCGTTAGAAATGTGCTCGATGTTACGTATAAGTCCGTTGTAAATCTCTGCGGTCTTAACGTCCGCCTTGTCGTCTACAGGATGTACCTTGATCGCCGGCTTACTCTGCCGCTGATCATTGACAATCTGATTTATATGCGTACCGAGCCTGTCCATAGTCAAGACCGGTCTCATCTGCGACTGGCGAGTAGCAGCTAACTGTTGATCCCACTGGTCACCAGCCACAAACTGCATCGCCTCTCGATAGCGATTTTTATTCTTCTGGGCCGCCGCAGAAGCGCGCTCATAACGCTTGCGCGCCTCCTTGATGATCTCGTCGTCGGAGACTTTTACACGATAGTCCGGGAGCATCAGCTACTAGATACGCGGACATTCTCTTGTACAGGTAAAGTATCCTTTACTTTGGGCAGACTTATTGCAAACCATACATCTGAAGCCCTGCGATGTTTAATGTGTGAGTGCAGCTTTATCAGCGCATTGCCTAGAGTCCATCCTGGCTCACCGTTGTGGTTTAGCCACCACCCAACGGTGGCCTTGGTGACGTTTAGAGCTAAGGCCACCTTTGCCGCGTCCCATCCGTGCCGCTTTAGATCGAGAATCAATTCTGGCCAGTCAGGCCTCATCCCATCATCCATCCGTGTGCTCCGTGATAGTTGACCTCTTCGACCTCTGCCGGCTTGTCGTCGGCAACCTTTGTTACGCCAGGGAATAGCTCGGTCAACGCCCATACAACGGCATCCGCTCTATTTGGCGACCCTGCTCCTGCATATCCGACGGTAGAGAACGCGCATAACTCGTCTTCTAGTTCGTGGAAATACCCGACATGACGCACCTTGCCGATTTCGTATAAAGCGCTGATCGGCTCTGCCCTTACAACCTTTCCTCGGCTGGCATTGACAGCCTTATATGGAGTCCTCGGGCGTGCTGTCTGTATGGTATGTCGAACCATATCCCCGCCGAAATTCGACTCTCCGACAACGATAGAGGCTGCATGTCTCTCAAATGCTGACACAACCACCCTTCCCCATGTCGCCGGGCCGGCCTTAACCGTGCAGTCCTCTAGTACATAGGCGTTCCCGTCTGTTCCTAGGCCGACGACACCGATTCCGATTGCGTCGTTATCCGCGTTGTCCACGTCCCCCGATCCAGATGGATCAACTCCAACAACAATGCGCACCATGTCGGGCACTTTCCCGTCCGTTACTCGCCACTTGTCTATGTCGGCATCGTTGAACAAGGAATTCGGGTTGGCGTCCGACCACTCACCACGAAGAAAGCGCTTCTGTTGACGTGACGACAGGCCGCCCAAGGTTGTTAGATATGAGTCGGACAGATTCTGTGCGTTGTCCTCTGGGTTTAACCTCATCCATCGATATTCGTCTGGATTTGTTAGAGGCTGCCGTGTATCCGGGTTTTGTTTGCCGTGGAACAGCTTATAGGCCCAGTGCCCTGTATTGGTCGGATTAAGGTCGTAGTACATGCGCACAGACAGAGGAGAAGAGACGCCGTCAACGACCTGGTTGACCTTTTGGGCAAGACGAGTAAGTGCCATATCTCGCGAGGAGAACGGAATTTGACTAACCTCGTTTAGGTACAGAGTCGAGAATTCCTGCCCTAGCACCTTTTCGGTTCTCTCTTTATCGTCTAGTCCGGCGAACCATATTTGAGACCCGTTCTCGAACTCTGCGAACAGGTCAGTCTTGTTGACCTCGACCCTAGCCCCCTTAAAACATATGTCCATGACTTTCGGGAACGTGTCGGCAACGATTGACGCCTTCAAATGGTTCAGGCGGAACCTAAATATTCCATGCCTCGACTTAGGCGCTTTTATCGCCCGCATGCACACTGCCCGAGTAAGCAAGAACGTCTTACCGCTTCTGCTCCCACCCTCAAGCAGGATATGGGTAGCGTCGCCCGCCAATACCCTTTGAGCCTCATGCTGCTTCGCGGTTAAACTCACAACCTCTCATCCTCCTGCGAGGCTTTAATCACAACAGGGCCACCACTCATCCCGGTAACCTCTGTGCGAGCCAGCTTCGGCACGTGGTACTCAAGCACCTCCTGTACACATTTAAACGCTGCGAGCGGCCCATGTTTAGGATCGTCAGCGATCTGGTCTAGCCACTCCTGCAACCGCTCGATATTGCCGTCTACGAACCTAGCAATTGCCTCTCTTGCATTGGCAGTAGCCTTATTTGGCACCCCTGCCATCCTTCCAAGACCAGCACGAGGAGGCTTGCGCCTATCAGATGACTGCACTATTTTGGTGCGATCTTCGTCCATTTTGGCTCCCTCGCCATGATTACCGCTGGTGTGGTTTGTATTTCCTCGAATCCAAATTTCCCGTAGAACTGCTTTAGTTGTTCGTTCGTCACTGGCGATCCCTCGTCGGCTTCAGGGCAAAGCATTAAGACTGTCTGCTCGTCGTCTGCCTCTACACATACCTGACACATAAGCCATCTGGCATAGCCCTTACCCCTGCTTTCCTCTGTGGTCTTGAGCCCTGTGATTTCACGCAAATGATTGCAGTCGCCAACATCGAGATCGGGCTGACTAAGCATCAATCTAGCCTCTTCATGGACTCTTTCCCCAATCTTCATCATTTTTTGCTCTTTGCTGGTCTTGACTTGGTTTCGTAAACAGCCCCAAGGGTTAGTGCGGCTTTCTCTACCCTTTCCTCTAGAGCTGCTTTGTAAGCGCCGATGATCTCCTCTACCTCATCCTTCCCAGAAGTGATCACTAACTTTTCGCCGCTATTCTTCGAAACAACCTCAACGAAGTACTCACACTCAGAATTGACAACCATATTTATATGGTCGAGGCTCTTCTTTGCTGTCTCGAAAGTCCACAAATCTTTTTTAATCTTTTCGATATCCATTTGTTTATTCACTCCTTGCCTCATGAGGCACATAGAAACTAAATACAGCAGAGCAACACGAGCAATTCACAACTGTGAATTTGTCCACCATACTTCCGTAGAATATCTCGAACGGCATTAGATAGGCATGGTCACGAACGACGTTCGTGTGTTCGCTCTTGCAGTATGGGCACATTTCATTCTTATCTTTGCCAGTGGCAAGATATCCAAACGGCGAATTCCATTCGCCCTTAATTTCCTTAAATGCCGTCCTTCCGATTTCGTTATCGGTCAAAACTCTCATATAACTATTTGATCTTTTTTCTCTTTTCGGATCATTCCAGCTCAATTGGAGACATAGCCCGTGCTGCTGTAGCGCCGTTTTCCGTTTTTGGCTGTTCGCTCGCGCAGCAGGGCTATGTCAACCGGCTAGTCTTTCGTTAAAAGTGATTTGTGACATGCGGAGAGCTGAGCTATAGCGGCAGCTATTTCGTCTGCACACTCCTTGTATTTGCAATCTACGAACCTAGCCAATGCTGCCTTTTGACTGTGGCTAGCATTGAATAGACCGATCGCCACATCAAATCGGCGCGCGTCATCGATTGATTTCTGCATCACCCCTCCACCGTTACATGTAAGCAACCACCAACAACAGGTTTCTTTCGCAAAATCCTCAAGTCGTCCACTTGGCTGTCGTCCGCCCATATTCCTGCGGAAGTCAGTGAGTCCATAGCGGCCTTAAGCACGTTGTCTAAATCTCTCCTTCTTTTGTCCGGAGGGCTAGCTTCCACTGTTACAGCAACAGACCCTTTAAAACACACCTCATCGTCTTTTGCATAGCCGTTTAGTAATGAGCAAACCTCTTCCCGGTACTCGCGCCCTTCCCGACTCAATAGGGTGCGCTGTCGGCCATTTATCGAAACTGTCCGCCATATCCGGTTTACCGATGGTGGCCAAGGCATCGAAAAGCTGATTACTCGCGAGTGCAATTCAATCAACCTTTCTGAGCCTGTATCCAGGCCTTTCTGGCTTGCTCTACGATTTCTGCGTCTGTCCTCTCGATGTGCTTCACCATTGCGTCACGATTAGCTCCTTTCGGAGCAGAGGTTATGAGTCGCGTTATGCATCCGACGCATGTCATTTTGTATGTCCAAGACTCTGTCTTAGAGCAGCAGTCGCAATTTTCATCAGGCATTAACCAGTTGATCCCTAGTGATCATTAACGTGCGTTCTGCTGCCCCTCCGATCCGTACAACATCACAAGCACTACGATTCCCAACCAAGACCGGCTGAGACGCCTTAAAGCCCTTACGCACGTTCTCTGCCTCGTACCTCCCCACAAGATGGCCTGGGTATGACGGAATATCTCTCGTTGTTGCGATGCCGCGATACAACGTAGTGAAATGCTTTGCCTTAAACGGCATTTCATCTTCTTTGCCGTCGCATAGCTTTGGCCAACCGCCCATATCGTCAATGCAGCGATGGATTACTGGATCGTCAAATACGACTGATTCGTATCCGCCGACTAACCTTATTGCTCTTTCAACCTTCGCCCAGGCGATGGCCGAAGCGTCTGTCGTTGTCCCGCCGAGCATGCGGATAAGGTCGGCCGGCTTCGGCATGAATTGCCCTGAGTCAGGGTTTTTCACGTGCCTGTCGAACGCCTGACGCACAGCATCAATGTCGTAGGCAGAAAGAGCAGCCCAGTAGACATCGATAACACCTGGAGATACTTCTTTTCCATAGACAGCCGCAACGGCAGCGAGCATTGCAACGAATTGGCCTTTGTCACTGGGCTGTAGCGGCATCGCTCGATCCTTGACTTAGCCATTCCGCGACAGCGGCACTGTTCCTGGCCTCTAAAGCCGATTGCTTCCCGAGAGGCCTTGCTTCAGACGCAAGCCACTTCGCGCGGAATCCAGCCCAGCTGCGAGATGCACTCTCACGCAGGGCGCTCTCTAGCGTCATCCCTGCCTTTTCTGCCTCACGGGCTATGGCATCCAAGGCAGTCGGAGTAAGCGGTTGTCTCTTCGCCTTCCTGATGGCAAAAAAGTCGTCTGCAACCTGTCGGTCAACCCCAAGGGCAACTAAATCAGCGACGCGCAGCGGCGCGTATGTTTTTTTCTTTATCTCTTCTTCTTTGTATGTGTATGTGTCTGTGTATGCGACATTCGCGACATCCGGCGACGGATCGCTACTACACGCGACATCCTGCGACGTATTGCGACATCCGGAGACATCCTGCGATGTAGCGCGAGAAATATCGCAGGAATCTGTAATAGGCTCTCCTTTGATACTCTGTTTAGAGCGCTTATCGGCTATGCGCTTCCTGTCAGCATCACGCTTATCTTCGACAGTAACCATTAAGCGGTACTTGTCGAAGCTGACTACTCGGTATTGAAACGCTCCGAGGTGAACGAGTCTGCGCCCTTCTTCGTCGGAGTTCCTTGAATCAGGGTCATCTGCTGTCAACAGGATGATTGCGGCACGCACATCCTCTACCGTAGTGCCTATGCATCCAGCCAAAAGCTTAGGGTTAAGTTCGCAGACGCCCGGAGGCTTAGCCGTGGCTATTACGTATGACCAAACGGCGAAGACAGTTGGACCACTACCGTACAGAGAACCAGTAAAGACTGTCTCGAAAATCTTTCCGTACATTAAATCACCCTCCAAATCCGCTCGCTTCTGCCGCTAGCTGTAACACGCGATCCATTTGTTGGAGCTGCAAGACCGGCCTTTTCAAGCTCAGGCAACCGCTTCCTCACGGCGTAGGCATCAAGCTCTATCCGACGCCCTACCTGCTCGGCGCCGGCCTCACCAAGATCGCGCAAAGCGTTGAGTACGGCCGCGCATTGAGCTGATGCGGCCCTTCGCATAGATGCCGCAGCGTCCTTACTTGTCTTCGGGTCTTTCTTCCTCGCCGCTGGGGGCGGGACGACTAGAGATAAATGCGTCATGTATGTGCCCATATTCCAAGGCTTTCACGTGTAGCGTCCAAGTCTGAAAGGAACGCATCACGGGAAGGCGCCTTGCTGTACATGCCGATCACTCGTCTCTGGTCAACTTCCTTGTCTTTTGTAGTCTTTATCGTCCCGTCATCACCTATGTATACGGTCACAGGCATGGATGACACCTTGATCGCACTTTTGATACGCATGATTCCCTTAGCGGCCAAGTCGTTTCTGTCGATTTCACGAAAAGGTTTGGATGAAAACAGTGACGGGAGGCCGGCGCGCTTCATTCGGAAGCCCTTCCGTTCCGGTTCCGCCCCACTTCCGGTGCGCTTCCGTTGCCACGCCGGACTCTCTCGATCAGACTGCTCTCATGCAGTTTGCGATCAACCAACTCGTCGAGGATTTGACGGATAACCGTCATACGGTTAGCCCCTGGCGTGGCTTGTACTACCGCATCAATTACGTCGATGTGCTCGCGCAGTACTTCACCGCGAAGCTCAACAAATGGGTCGTTTGGCATTGGCGTTTTCTGTCGTGTTATTTGTAGATGAAGCTACATCGGACAATGGTTCAGGCGTTAGGCCAAATGCTCACTGTTTCTGCTCTTGACAATTTCAGATATTGGAAATTGATAAGGTGCGATCTGACATCTCAAGCGCATTCGTGCAATGCAGTTCAGGCGCAACTATCTGAACTACCGGACTGCTCTCTTAGAACGTCCCATTCCACATCCGGGCGAAGAGACTCACACCTAACACGACCTCCTGTTGCCTTCTCTATCCCTGGGCAGTATTCGGCCGGAACTCGTCCGCGCTTCTTCCACATCGATATGTGGCTTTGGCGGACGTTGATCTTTTCGGCAAGGGCGGACTGACTTCCGCAGAAATAGATCGCCAAATTGAGAGCATTCATACCCGCATTAAACACGAACGTGTTTATTGAGTCAACACCAATGTGATTGACCTTAGTGGCTCAATTCAGAAATGCACGGAGACATGAAATCCATCGGGAAACGCATTGCGTACGCGCGAGAAATTCGCGGAATGACGCAGCAGCAGCTCGCCGATGCAATAGGGAATTCTCAGAGCGCTATTGGTAATTGGGAAAAAGATGCCAGAGAGAAGCCCAGAAACTTATTGCTTCTAGCCGAGGCTCTCGGCGTGTCTGCCAAATGGATCGAGTTCGGCGACGGCCCTATGGTTCCAGAGAATCCCAGGCTTCGCCCTGACGTATGCGATCTTGCCGTACTAATCGATGCAAGGCTTACTGCGCTTCGCATTGCCCTTGGTCTACATAAAAGTCTGAGTTACTGGCGCCTGGCTTGTGCCACACGTTTTCCTGCTTTGTCACGCACGATGACAGCAAGGAGATGGAGAAAAATAAGCGGATCACCTTTTTCATACCTCAAATCTCACTAAATCGGCCGCTAGGCCCTGTTTCACGGCAAGCCGAAGCCGGAATTTATCCCACCAAACAACGGCAAAACGATAAAAAAGCCTTTTCCAACATGCATTTATAAAAATTTCACCAAAACAAGGCTCTTTTTTTGCTCTTTCCCCCATTTTATTGAAGTTGTATTTTTTTCTAATTTAAATTTTTAAAATATGAAATTTTTTTTTTAGTTTTTTATGTTATGT
>CAYNZR010000001.1:2211-7709 GCA_964401785.1 uncultured Candidatus Saccharibacteria bacterium | reverse complement strand
AAACGTGTTTAATTCGTTCATCGGCAACACACATCGAAAGCGCCTGATGAACAACCTAAAAACCTCTGTCACCCGCCACACAGGCGAGTACGAAATCACCGGCTACAGCCGTGATGCCGTTGAACTTGACGCTGATCTGATCGCGTCCGGCATCCACTACGGACGGCATCCATACAAGAGCCAGCTTGTCCAGCGCCCTGACGGCATCTGGATGCAGCTTGTCAACTTCCTGGCGGTGTAAAGATGGCCTACACCGTAAAGGTTGTCAGTGGCCTATCGCGGATCGAATACGTAGACGACATCGCTGCCTCTTCGTGTGCAGCCGTAGATCGAGCCATCGACTATTTCGGTGGATGTAGCTCAGTTGTAGCTAAAGCGATCTTTACCGAAGAGTCGTCGGCCAAGTTCCTGCCGGAGCACTCGGAATGAAGACTCCTCGCTCTAACGCGCCACGATGGTCAATCCTTAACCCATTGTTTCGGTATGTACCAGATTCTTCCACAGAAATTCAGGCGACATTTGATCGCCTGAAGAAACCTCAACCATCTACGGAGAAAGCGAATGATCGCCTACGAAAAGTGGCTTGAGTCAGAGTCGCAGTATCAAGACGCATATCAACAAAGACTAGAGGCAGAACAAGAGCTCTTGTCTGACCCAGATGAGCTTGTGGACGCGATCGACGGAGACTGTGACGACGTACTGCGATCTCTAGTTCGAGCCATCGAATGTAAAGCGATGGTAGGCGAAACGGAATACGAACGCAGAGAAAGAGCGTACAGCGTCGCACGAAAGCTAATCCAGAGACAAATTGACCTGCACGCAGAGCTGCGCGTGAGGGCGATGCCATGAGCCTAGTCGAGCAGAAGCGTTCCAGTGCCTACATCAAGTTTATAGGCTGCGCAAATAAAGAAGGCGTTTCGGTGATTACGGCTAGGCATCGACTGAACGCATCGGCTGCTGTCGCCAAGAGCAACAAGCAACGCTCGATGCAATTAATTTCGAACACAACATTTGACGGCAGCGCCGGCATGTATTGGGGCGGGCTGGGACAACAGCAGGTTGCGGAGATAAACCGCACAGCTAGGAAGCGATAAAGGCAGCCATGAACAACATTAGAGACGGACAGAGCAACATCGAATATATCGACTATCTCGCAGAGCGAAATGAGCGAGCCATTAAAGCGAAACTAAGAATGGAAGAAAGCGAAAAGAGCAGGGCCAATGAAAGATTCATGTTCGCCCAACTAGTGCTCGGTTTCCTCGTAATCATCGCAACATTTCTTGCTGTAATGATCTTCTTCACTTTCCCCGTGAAGGCATGGTCAGCAGAAATTGAGTCAGCGCACATTGCGCTACATGGCCCTACCTATCACTTTGACAGACACAGAGATTGGGATGGAAGACGATTCAACGAGAGCAACTGGGGCGCCGGGCTACGTTTACAAGCAAAGCGCGGATGGTCGGTGCAAATCGGGGCCTACGAGAACAGCTACAGCGGAATTCAAAAAGATGGCAGCAACCGCACCAGAATAAGCGCATACGCAGTGATCGAAATTCCACTTGGTAAGACCGGAGACATGTCAGCAGGAGGATTTGCAGGGGCTACGCATAACTACCCGTATCACAACGGAGGAGTCGTGCCTGTCGGAGGATTGTGGGGGCGTGCTGATGGCCTGTGGCATGACACGGCTTTAACGATGCGTCTGATGCCACCTGTGCACCCGAAAGTAAGCGGAGCAATCACCATCGAGCCAAGCATTAAGGTTTGGAGCAAATAATGAGCGTCTACAAGGCGATCAACGCAGTGCAGAAAGAGCTGTCCAAAGACGGCATCAGCAAAGACCGCAAGAACGAGATGCAGGGCTACAAATTCAGGGGCATTGACGACGTTTACAACGCCCTGGCGCCAGCGCTTTCCAGAAATGGGCTTTGCATCCTCCCTCGATGCGTGTCAAGAGAGGTAGTTGAGCGTACGAACACAAAGGGCACAGCCTTGTTCTACGTGACAGTCTGCGCAGAGTTTGACTTTGTTGCATCAGAGGATGGATCAAAACACACCATAGTGACCTACGGGGAGGCTATGGACAGCGGAGACAAAGCGACGAATAAGGCAATGTCTGCGGCCTACAAGTACGCCTGCATGCAGGCGTTCTCGATCCCTACCGAAGGGGACAACGATGCGGATTCCAAGACACACGAGGTCAAAGCAATCGATAGAACGTACGTCATGAAGTGCAGGGCGAGCATCCAGGAGCACTTAGCAAACGACAGGGACATTGGTGCACTACAAGAATGGCAGGAAGCGTGCGCCGTAGGAGAAGAAACAGCCAGCGGAGTTTGGTCTGGGCTGACAACCACGGAGCGTAACAAGATTCGTGAACTCAACAGCAAGAGCAAAACATGAGCATTAACAAAGTAATCCTAATCGGCAATGTCGGTCGAGACGCTGAGATCAGATTCAGCCCTCATATTCGTGGAAAGACAAGGCTACCGGAGAGAAGAAGGAAGAAACCGAGTGGCATCGCGTTGTGTTCTTCAACCGCTTAGCTGAGATCGCCGGCGAATATATGAAGAAAGGCAAGTCGGTTTACATCGAAGGACGACTGCGCACACGGAAGTGGACAGACAAAGAAGGATCAGAGAGATATACAACAGAGATCATCGCCGAAGAAATGAAACTCCTCGGCGGGAAATCTCAGGAAAAAGATTCTCCAAAGCAAGAAGGTATGGACGGACTAAGCGATGACATACCGTTCTGAGAAATGGCGTCGCGCTGTAGCTTCCCTGGCCTGCATTAACTGTGGGCTAGAAGGTAGCACTCAGGCCGCCCATCCGAATCACAGAGAGAAGGGTTTATCTCTTAAGTCTCCTGACTGCTGGTGCGTGCCCCTATGTTTCACGTGTCACACAGAGTTCGATCAAGGAAGGAAGTGGAGCAAAGAATCAAAGCGAGTACTGATGGACTCATGGATCATCGAGACGATAAAGATTCTCGCCGAGCAGGAGCTAGTGCATGCGCATTGACATCATGAAGCACCTGCAAACGCTTTACGACCTAGGCCCGAAGTACGCGGAGGCCAAAGGGCAACGCGTGATGCTAGAAGAAAGCCTAAAGGTCGCTAAGGCCGAATCGTTTATCGCCTCAGACGCACAGACGGTCGCTCAAAAAGAAGCATCCGCTATCACAAGTAAGGAATATGCAACCGCAATTAAAGGACTGTCAGTAGCGATAGAAAACGAAGAGAGGCTAAAGCGAGCGTTAATCACAGCGGAAGCAGCGGTTGAGGTGTGGCGATCTCTTGAATCAAGCCGACGAACTATGGACAAGGCAGCTTCCTAAGAGGAAAAATGAAACTCATCATCTACAAAGATCGTAAAAGTGAATGGCGCTGGCGGGCTTTGGCACGCAATGGTCGAATTGTCGCCGACAGCGGCGAGGGCTACATCAGAAAGAGTGATGCCGTGCGCGGGCTAGAGAGGCTTGCTAAGGCTTTCGCTTTGCAACCTATAGCGATTCACGTAGATGGGTAAATGTCTATTACAGGCGGATTCGGTGCAATGTTTGACGTTCAGCGCGGAACTGTGCGGCGCTGGTACATGGGAAAAGAAGGCGTGATGCGCTGGTATGACAACGACCAGCCGGTTAAAAGCACGACAGTACAAGGTATATCTGAACAGCGAACGACTCAGTCCATGACTCACACAACCAAGAAGAAACCAACATGAAGGCATCAATTATTCGGCAAGGTGACGTTCTACTCGTTCCGGTCAAATCTTTACCGATTGGCGCCAAAGAAATTCCGCTGGACAAAGGCCGCATCGTGCTTGCGTATGGCGAGGTTACCGGACATGCGCATGCGATTGATGATCATGTGCTCATTACGGAAGAGAGTTTGCGCGCGGCAGATGAAATCGCGGACGCTGCAATCGCGCGCGCAGTCCGTGCGTGCGCGGATGTACGAGGCCGGCGGCGACCGGTACCTTGTGGCCAATGGAGCCGTGACCATTCGGCACGAAGAACATTCACCTGTACGCGTTCCGCCGGGCATCTACGAGCTTCCTACGCAAAATGAGTTCGACGTTAACACGATGCGCATAGTGACAGACTGAGTATCACATGAAGAAGATCACTGAAATCACAAAGGAGCAGGCGGATCGCATGCCTGAATGGGTCGCCAAGTGGATTGATATTGGTCTTTCTACAGCGCCGGCCGATTTCGAAGCTGCTACAGACGCCGCAATGCGCGCATACCGGCTGTGCAATCTGGAACGACCAATGATTGTGCTGCGTCTGTCCAGCCCTATAGGAGCAACAATTGGCGGATGTATGGCGCTATCGATGCTGCGACATACCGCGCAGGTCAGGTCGCAGGTCTGGTCTCAGGTCTGGTCTCAGGTCAGGTCGCAGGTCAGGCCGAAGGTCTGGTCGCAGGTCGAGTCGCAGGTCAGGTCGCAGGTCGGGTCGCAGGTCGGGTCGCAGGTCTGGTCGCAGGTCAGGTCGCAGGTCGAGTCGCAGGTCGGGTCGAAGGTCTGGTCGCAGGTCGAGTCGCAGGTCGAGTCGCAGGTCTGGTCTCAGGTCAGGTCGCAGGTCTGGTCGCAGGTCGAGTCGCAGGTCGGGTCGCATGTCGAGTCGCAGGTCTGGTCGCAGGTCAGGTCGCAGGTCTGGTCGCAGGTCAGGTCGCAAGCATTGTCTGGAATAGACAATGATTTCGGAGGCTCTTTATGGTCTGGCTGGTGCGCGTACATCAGCTATATACGTGACGTTCTTGGCCTTAACGAAGAATCACTTGTCGATAGATTCGATATTGATGAAACGCTAGCAAAGTCAGCAGGATGGGTTTGGTGGCACGAGAACGTGTTGGCGATCTCTGATAGGCCATCAGAACTACATCGAGACAATCTTGGGCGCCTGCACAACGATAACGGCCCATCGATCTCCTACCGTGACGGATGGTCGCTATGGCATTGGCATGGCATCGCTGTGCCTAAAGAAGTAATCTTGAGCCCTCATGAAATCACGGTCGCCAAGATTCGATCACAAAGGGAATAACGCTCATGCAACGGCCTGTGAGGCTGGAATCTGCACAGCTAGCAACGGCTCGAAGATGTGCCGCGCCAGATGCCGAACCACCGGAACAGCCACACCGTCGCCCGTCAGGTGATATGCCTCGTTGTAATTCGAGGGCAAAGCGTAAGAGTCGGGAATTCCCATCAAACGTGCCGTTTCGCGCGGTGAAATGAGCCGCGAACGCACGGATTTACCATTAACAACCATGATGACTTGGCGGCTTGAGCCGCCCGCCGGTGTCCGCAGGCACCCAGCGATATCGTCAAATCGAATTTCCGCGCGCTGCACCTTGCGCCCTACTTCGTCCCGGCGAGTGCGCTTGTAAATGGCGCCGACGATCCGCCGCCCTGCGCTCTTGGCTTCGTTCACTTTCTCGCGGTTAACGTCGCTCATCATTTTGAGCAGCTTCGCCGTTTCGCTAGCCGTGTGCC
>CAYNZR010000001.1:0-2201 GCA_964401785.1 uncultured Candidatus Saccharibacteria bacterium | reverse complement strand
TCGGGTTCGTCCTCGACCAAATCCGCGAACGTGCTTAAACGCGGCGGCGGTGCCGCAGGATTCCACCAAAGCCACTTATCGCGCACCTTCGCAGATAGTTTCCCGTAAGCCGTCAGCAAAGCGCGCGGATGCCACAGAGCCGAAGCGCCAGCAGCGCCGATAGAAGGCGCCGCAAGCGCCAAATCCTCGCGCACAGCCACGATGAACAATCGCGGGCGCGACTGCGGCACGAAACGCACAGCGTCCACAACAATGGCGCCGAAGTAGTAGCCCGCTTTTGCCAGCGCGGAGCAGATTGCGCCAAAGTCTTTGCCTTCGTGAGAGGTTAGCGTTCCGCAGACGTTTTCCAGAACAATCAGCTTTGGCGCCCTTCCCTCACCCGCCAAACCTTCCATGAGGCGCCAAAACGGCCAGAACGTCCCCGAACGGTCTCCTTTCAAACCGGCACCGGCACCAGCAAGGGAAAGGTCTTGGCACGGGAACGACGCCCACGCGAAGTCAGCGGCACCCGGCAAATCGGCGGTCGTCAGTGTGCCAACATCGGCCACCTTAAGAACATCCGGCGTCTTCCAGTTCTTGCGGTAGGTGACACTCTTTTTCAGGTCGAATTCATTGGCGAACACGCAGCGCCACTTGGCACCAAGACCAGCCCGCGCCATGCCAGCGCCCGCGAAGAATTCATAGAAAGTCGGCGACATGGCCATCATGCAGCGCCTTGCCGAAAAAGCGGCCACTCGTTGCCGACATATTTTTCCGCAGCGTCACGGATAACCCAAGCCACGGTGACGCGCTTGCTTTTGGCAAGCTGGCCGAGCGTTTCATAGACTTCACGCGGCAGCGTCACGGACGTGCGGACGCTCTTGCTCGCGCCGTTTGTTCCCTTCGTGCCTCGCTTCGTTTTCGCCGCCATTTTGCCACCATCTCCTGAATCACCACTTTACACCACCTAGGTGCGGCATGGCTACCGTGTTTGTTCCTTCCTTGACGAATCGCTTATTTTCATGAAATACTAACTTTCAGATAATGCGCTGAAAGCAGGCTTTCATGAAAACTATAGTCATCGCGTCCCAGAAGGGCGGCAGCGCCAAGACCACGCTGGCCGCGCATCTGGCCGTGCAGGCCGAGCGCAGCGGCGATAGTCCCGCATGGCTGATTGATACCGACAAGCAGGCGACCTTGACCATGTGGCATGACCGGCGCGAGGCCGAGACGCCCGGACTGTTTGAGGTTTCCCTACCCCGCTTGCCGCAAGCCTTGATGAAGTTGGCACTGAGAGCTCCCACTGTCACCTACAACAACGTCTTACCGGACGTTTGCACTATAGACGGCCATATAGGATGCATGCAAGTTTTTACTCGGCGTATTTCGACGAAATCATTTATTTTCCAGCCACCTGCGTGCGCACGTAGTCCTGCAATGCAGTCAAGCGCGCAGCGTTGATACGGCAGGCTCCGTAGTTTTCGGCGACGGTTTCGGCAGCGTCTTGAGGGGTTGGGCCGGGGTCATCATTTCCGGCGGAGGAGGGATCAATGCCTTCGGCTGCGGCGTCGTGCAACACGCGCCAACCATTAGGCAGGCTAGGACACTTATCGTCCGACGGGATGTATTCACGCACCACCTCTCTGACATTTTTTGTGACAACTTGCTCTCGAGCAATCACCTTCGATAATTGCTCGCCAGCCCTGAAATTCGCCTCTATCGCCTTGCGCGTCTCAACCTGGGCAATCTGTGCGCGCTTTAGCTCCATTGAGTCTCTGCGCCAGTCATTGACCTTGATGCCAGTGATGAATGAGGCCAGCATTAGCAGCGCAGCAATTCCTAGGCGGGCAGCCATGTCTATACAGAGATCGGAGCGTTCACTGGTATTTCGAAGTGAGGCCCATCCAAGAATGGGCGGCCTCCCCTTTCTTTCACCCGAGATACATACTCGATCTGAGCGTCATGGATGGCGTCAGAGGTTTCCGGGAGGCTAGATAATGGCGTATCCCATACTCCTCCCCAACGGATCGGGACGCAGAGCTTTATTGCGGCAGCACGAATCGATGCCGCTATCGTAAAAAATAGAGGCCAGTCCCACCGAACCTCGCCGTCAACAACCGGGGCGAGATCAACGGCATTGCCGGTGATGTGGCGGCTGTACATCGTACGGCTAGCGCCAGTTCTAACTAGCTCGGCTTGCCGTCGCTCCGTCCTTAAGCCTT